>RKRZ01000070.1 GCA_007571105.1 Gammaproteobacteria bacterium | reverse complement strand
GAATCATGTTATGAAGATGGTTGTTGCAATCATCAAGCCTTTCAAACTCGATGACATTCGTGAAGCTCTGTCGCAACAAGACATTCACGGCATGACCGTCGACGAAGTCAAAGGCTTTGGACGACAAAAAGGACACACCGAACTGTATCGTGGCGCGGAATACGTCGTGGACTTCTTGCCCAAAATCCGGCTGGAGGTGGCAGTTTCAGATGGACAAGTGGAAAACGTCGTGAACACCATTTCGGAAGTTGCCAATACCGGCAAGATCGGAGATGGCAAGATTTTCATTTATGAACTTTACGATGTCATCCGCATTCGCACAGGGGAAAGTGGCGATGAAGCAGTCTAAACTCACAACACTAGTAACTTTGGGGCTCCTGGCCCTTCCTTCTGCCGCACTGGCGCAAAACCTCAGTGCCGGCGACACCAGTTGGGTCCTGACTTCCACTGCATTAGTGCTGTTCATGACCTTACCGGGTCTGTCGCTGTTCTATGCAGGATTAGTCGGTTCGCGCAATGTGCTCAGCGTGCTCATGCAATGCTTCGCCATTGCCTGCCTGGCTTCGATTCTATGGGTCTTGTACGGCTACAGTCTCGCCTTTGGCGACGGTGGCGATGCCAATCAATGGATCGGTGGTGGAGCGAACTTGTTCCTCGCAGAAGTCACCCGCGGTTCCATGTCCGGCGCCATTCCGGAAACAGTCTTCGTCATGTTCCAAATGACCTTTGCAATCATCACGCCGGCGCTGATTGTTGGCGGATTTGCAGAACGCATGCGCTTTCCGGGTCTGTTGCTGTTCAGTGCCCTGTGGTTGACATTGGTTTATCTGCCGGTCTGCCACTGGGTCTGGGGCGGCGGCTGGCTTGTCGACCTGGGCGTCATGGACTTTGCCGGAGGCCTAGTCGTGCATCTGACGGCCGGTGCAGCCGCACTGACCGCAGCCATTCTGATGGGATCGCGCGAAGGCTTTCCCAAGCGACTGCTGCCACCGCATAACCTGCCCATGAGTGTGACCGGCGCAGGGATGCTGTGGGTCGGCTGGTTTGGCTTCAATGCGGGCAGCGCCATCGCAGCGAACGGAGATGCGGGTATGGCCATGCTGGTGACGCACATCAGCGCGGCCGTGGCATCACTGACCTGGATGGTGGCGGAATGGCTTCGCTATGGCAAACCCAAAGTGCTGGGCATCATCACCGGCATGGTGGCAGGACTCGGCTCCATTACCCCGGCATCCGGCTTTGTCGGCCCGCTGGGCGCCATCGTGATCGGGTTCTCGGCCGGACTGTTGTGCTTCATCGTCACCAACGCCATGAAGCAGAAGTTCATGATTGACGACTCGCTGGATGTGTTTGCGGTGCACGGCATCGGCGGCATCCTCGGCACCATTCTGTGCGGTGTTTTCGTGGCGCAAGCCTTCGGAGGCGCAGGCCTGCCGGACGGCGTCAGCATGACCGCGCAACTCGAGGCCCAGGTCATCGGCGTGGTTGCCGTGTTGATCTGGACGGTGGTTGTCACTGCAATCGTTATCAAACTCGTGGGTCTGATCACTCCTGTCCGCTCCAATGCGGAAGAGGATCTGGTCGGCCTCGACAACAGCCAGCATCAAGAAAGCGGCTATCGCTTCCTCTGATCACGTGCCGCTGACGGCAAAGAGAAAGGCGCCGATTGGCGCCTTTCTCATGTCCCAAAACAACCAAGCTTAAGACTCCTCGATTTGCTCCCAGGTCGACAAGTCCGGCGAGACGCTCATCTCACTGTTATCCCACACGGAATAGCCGCTTTCGTGTTGCGCGACTGCCTCGGCACCCTCTTCCGGTGTTGCATACGTGAGCGTTGGGGTGCCATCGATCCAAAGGTCCCACATACCAAGCGGCTCGCGCTTCAGTTCAAAAGTGGCCACATCCGTCTGCAGGCGATAGAGCATAACTCCTATCATAGCACCGCCTATATCTCACAAAACCATACATTGCCGGTATAGTACGGATAGAGGGATCGGAGTTGAATTGATGGCTGAAGCGCGTTGTATTTTTCATGGCGTCTTTCCGGATGAAATCCGGCAGGACGGGCAAACTCTGGTCTCTCGGGTCTTATTTGATGTCGAATATCAAGGCGTCCTGCATTCCCACCACATGGCGTATATCATTCACGTGGATGGCGAAGAAGAACCGCAGGTGACTTCCGATTTTTTGATGCCTTGCTCCGGACTTGCGGATGCCGTCTTCGCCTATCTGGATTACGTCTACGGACCGCAAAGCCACAGCATCTCACACGGGGGACCCAAAGGCCCCAACCTCATGGAAAACGCCTTTCACGTCGAGTGGTTCACGACGCTCGAAATCCTGGATGACTGAATCTCCTCAAGCCGACCAGGCGCTTTCCATCTCAAGCAATAAATCTTCTCGACACAAGGCGCTGTGCAGAAAATACTGCGGCAGCGCTTCGCCAAAAATCTCGCGCAGCACCGACTGCACAGCCTCCTGATCCTCGGGGCGCATCAAATAAATCTTCTCAAACGGCAGCGTGCCCAGTTGCGCGGAACAGCCCGGCAAGGCCGCACGCGCCTGCTCCAGCACCGCCGCATGATTGCGCAACAGCTCGCGAGCCTGCTCCGCCGCATCTCCCACGTGCTGTGTTTCGTGTCCGACAATGCTGGCAGTCCCGGACAGATATACACGGCCGGCGCCTGCCTCCTCATGCGCGACCCCACGACAAAATGAAGGCCCATGCGGCCCTAGGTGCGGCGGGTAATTTGAAGGCGCAGTCTGTCGCGGATTGTGCAACGCCGCACCCGCATCCTGGCTCGACAGGAAATACACCACCAGCCCGTCGGCCTGACTGCCTGTGGTGGTCACTGCCGGCAGAGGAGCCCCTCTTGCCTGTTCGTCCGCAAGAAGTGCCTGGCGGCGACCTTCGCAAAATTCCTGATAGCGGTTTTGTGCCCCGCCAGATTCACAAATTCCGGGAAAGTGATTCCAGATTCGGAGAATCGACGGGCGGCCCTGTGCCCGCGCCAAATGGAGCATGTCCCGATAAACCGCGCGGGTCGCTTCCTGCAGGCCGCCTGTCTCCTCAAAGACGCCATAAGCCAGCATCAGCGAGCCGAAAATCGCGTACTCAAACCCCCGATCCTTCCCGCGCTCAATCGGCTGCGTGCTGCTCCAGGTCTCATGCAGCGTCGAGGCTCCGAGCGGCGGCAATGCCACGTGCAATTGTGATGTTTCCGCACGGCTGTGTGCGCCATATACAATGCGGGCGACCGTTTGTTCGGAATTCTTTAGCGGGGGCGGAGCCTGGGAATAAGTAATACGGTAGAGCGGTGACTCCGGTGGCATGAAGGAAACAACACAAGATAGTGAAGGAAGAAGCGGGCATTTTAACACTGCTCCTCCCTCGCCTCGCCTGCAGATCGGCATTGACACAGGCGGCACCTTTACTGATTTTGTCGTGTACGACGGCGCCAACTGGCAGGTGCATAAAGTGTCTTCCGACCCGGAAGACCCGGCTCGCGCCATCGTTCAGGGACTGAGCGAACTGGGCATTAGAAGCACTGAGGCCTTTCATCTGGCGCACGGCACCACTGTCGCCACCAACACC
>RKRZ01000077.1 GCA_007571105.1 Gammaproteobacteria bacterium | reverse complement strand
GCGCGGGCGCAGCAAGGCGCGCGCCAAGGCTTCCGGAGTCGCTCCGGCCAAATCCCCTTCTTGAATGACCGGCTTCATGGCAAAATTCTAACATGGCGCAAAGGCCGTTTGTCAAGCAAAGCATATAATCCCCAAAAAGAAGAGGGTGTTTCATTGCAAGATATTGGTGTGTTGATGGCACATAACGAAGACGCAAACAAATTTGTTAAGGGGTTTCACCGGCATAAGATTTGTTTTTTTCGGCTTGAAAATCTGAAGCAAGGACAATTGAGCGATGGGGTGCGAGTTGGGACTTTTGATCGCGGGAAAGGGCTCGAATTTAACACTGTCTTTATTCCACGCCTAGGTGCTTCAATTTTTCCATCGAAAAGTGAACAGGTTCAAGACAAGTTTGACCTGGGGGATGCGCAAACGGAACCCTCTGGTGAGGAAATAGAAGCTCGTCAATTTGAGTTCAGCCGCTTGTATGTGGCAATGACTCGCGCTCGGGAAAGGCTGTATCTCGTTGTGGATGAGGCACCTTGTCCCGAAATCGATCAGGCAAGGAAGTACTTCGATTGGAGAGACATGTAATAGACCGCGATCCTTGTGAGGACTAGCGCAATGTTTTCCACTTTAGTTCGACAGCTTAACTTTGGTTTTGGGATAAGAATACCCAGTTTTTGAGAATTGTTGAACCTTTAGGCTGCCGAAATGAGTTAATGCAATGGTTCCTATGGGCTACAATCTTGGCAAACTGAGCCTGTTCCTGAGACTGGAATTCCACAGTTTTCTGGAGAACCTCGCGAGCATACTACAATGCGCTCATGAAACCGAATGAGGCCGTAAAGTGGGTGCGTGATATGGAAAAAGCGGGCTTTAACTGAAGAGCAAATCGACGTCCTTTCAAAAGGGTTTCAGACGGTTCTTGACGCCTTTGACAAGCGATTCGATCAAATGCAAGAGCAAATACAAGAGCATATTGGTTCTCTGCATGACCAGATGAATTCGGCACGAACACGGGATACTGCCCAAATCGTTGTCATTGGTGCAGGTTTCGTCGGCATCATTGTTGCTCTGATTGCCCTCGGCGCATAACAGAAAACACATACAACATATTTCTGCGTTCTGGCACTGAATGCCAGAGACGTATTGGAATTCAAGTCAGTGTTTCCTCGAGGGACAGATTATGCGCGGCGGTTCTGCGCTTGCAATTCGCGGGTGAGCAGTAAAATAGGTGCGCAAACCGGCACGTTTCTCTGACACTCTAGCCCCCCAACCACGGCCGATGCCCACACAGCGAATGCTTGCCAACGCCATCCGGGCGTTGAGCATGGATGCCGTGGAACAGGCCGCATCCGGCCATCCGGGCATGCCCATGGGCATGGCGGATATTGCCGAAGTCCTCTGGCGCCATCACCTGCGGCATAATCCGAACAACCCGAGTTGGGCGAATCGGGACCGCTTTGTGGTCTCCAATGGCCATGGCTCCATGCTGCTCTACAGCGTCCTGCATCTGAGCGGCTATCCCCTGTCTCGGGACGATTTACGCGCATTTCGGCAATTGCATGCGAAGACCCCGGGACACCCCGAATTGGATCTGGACATTGGCGTTGAGACCACCACCGGCCCGCTCGGGCAGGGTCTTGCCAACGCCATCGGAATGGCCTTGGCGGAGCGGCTTCTGGCGCAGCGCTACAACCGCCCGGGACATCGTGTCATTGATCATCACACCTACGTCTTCACGGGCGACGGCTGTCTCATGGAGGGCATCTCGCATGAGGCCTGCAGTCTGGCCGGCACGTTGGGTCTGGGCAAGTTGATTGCCTTCTACGACGACAACGGCATCTCGATTGATGGGCCGATTGACGGCTGGTTTACGGACGACACCCCGGCACGGTTTCGTGCTTATGGTTGGCATGTTGTGGCGGAAGTGGGCGGACACGATGCGCAGGCGGTGGAGCAGGCCATCTTGGACGCCAAGGAGGATCCGCGGCCTTCGCTGATTTGCTGCCAGACCACCATTGGCTACGGCGCGCCCAACAAGCAGGGCACGGCGGATACCCACGGCGCGCCTCTGGGTGAAGAGGAAATTGCGCAAGTCCGCGAGTGCCTGGACTGGCCGCATCCTCCGTTTGAGGTTCCGCAGGACATTCTCGAAGCCTGGGATGCCCGGGTGCGCGGCGCAGAATTGGAAGCGGAATGGAATCAGCAGATGGAATCCTATGCTGCGGCGCATCCCCAGGAGGCCCAGGAGTTGTCGCGCCGTCTTGACGGTCGGCTTCCGGAGGCCTTTACCCGCGCCATCGACGAACACATCCAGAGCCAGCTCCAGGAACCGGCCCGTGCGGCAACCCGCAAACATTCCGGCAACACCCTGGATGCGATAGCTGCAAGCCTGCCGGAGTTGCTCGGCGGTTCTGCCGACCTGACGGGCTCCAACAACACGCATGCCAAGGGCTTCGATGTCATCACGGCGCAGGATTCCGGCAATTATCTGTACTACGGGGTCCGCGAGTTCGGCATGGGCGCGATGATGAATGGCCTGGCTTTGCACGGGGGCATCATTCCCTACGGGGGCACGTTCCTGACCTTTTCGGATTACGCGCGCAATGCACTTCGCATGGCGGCGCTGATGCAATTGCACGTCATCTTCGTGCTGACGCATGATTCCGTCGGGCTGGGAGAGGATGGTCCCACCCATCAGCCGGTGGAACACGTGGACAGCCTGAGGCTGATCCCGGGGCTGGAAGTCTGGCGTCCCGCCGACGCCATTGAGACGGCCGTGGCCTGGAAATGCGCCCTGCAGCACAATCAGGGACCGAGCGCCATGGCACTGTCTCGTCAGGGGGTCGACATTCTGGAGCACAGCACGCAGACCGTCGCACTCATTGCGCGAGGCGGGTATGTGCTTTCCGATTGCGAGGGCACTCCGGAACTCATTCTGATCGCCACGGGTTCGGAACTGGGACTTGCGATGCAGTGCGCCCAGGATTTGTCGGATCATCGGGTGCGGGTCGTGTCCATGCCCTGCATGGAGCGTTTTGCCCGTCAGGAATCCGCCTACATTGAAGAGGTCTTGCCGTCGCAATGCCGTGCGCGCATTGCGATCGAAGCCGGTGTCGGCGCGTGCTGGAGGCGCTGGATTGGCGATCAGGGACGCCTTTTGGGCATTGAAGAGTTTGGCCACTCCGCACCTGGAGCGCGAGTGATGGAACACTTTGGCATAACTGCAGAAAATTTAACCCAAATGGCCCGGAACGTGTTGGGCCAGGAGTCAAACCACACATGAGCATCCACGTAGGGATCAACGGCTATGGCCGCATCGGCCGAAATATTCTGAGGGCCCTGTATGAATCCGGCCGCCAGAACAACATTCGCATTGTCGCCATCAACGATATTGGCGATCTTGAGGCCAGCGCCCATCTGACCCGTTACGATTCGGCGCACGGGCCGTTTACCGAAACGGTGCGTACCGAGGACGAGGCCCTGATCATCGGGGACGATCGCATTCGCTTTACCGCCTGCCGCAATCCGGCGGAGATCCCGTGGGGAGAATCCGAAGTGGATGTGGTGATTGAGTCCACCGGCCTGTTCGCCTCGCGTGAGAAAGCGCAAGCGCATCTGGACGCCGGCGCGCCTCGCGTGCTGATTTCGGCGCCG
>RKRZ01000181.1 GCA_007571105.1 Gammaproteobacteria bacterium | reverse complement strand
AGGCGCCGGCGACCGTCCAGCGGCCAACGTAGGCGTATCGACACCCGTGCATCCCGATAGCGGCGGAAATGGTCAGGACACAACAGAAGACGGTCCAGACCCGGGGACGAGACCTCCAGCTGATACGCCATCTGAATCGGGTCTTCCACGTCAAGCAGACCGCTGACCTGCTCGCTGACGGCGGCGCAGTCTTCGTGACTGATGCCGTCGGGATGATCGATGTAGACACACACCGTCCCACGTCGCGTACCCAGCCGACAAATCACTCCCCAGTACTCATAGCCCATTTTCTCCACCAGCGGGGCAATCAGGGCTTGTAGCATTCGGGTTGTGCTGTCAACTCGCATGGTTATGCTCCCATAACCTCTTTGCCGCACCTAACAAAAACCCCCGTAAACGGGGGCTTCTGCCGGAACCCAAGTTGTCTTGCAAGCTTAATTGTAACACGCCTTACTTTTGACGCGCATTTTTCTGTATATCCCGCATCACAGCCAATAGGCCGTACCTGTCATAACACGAGACACTAATTTCATGCTGATTTGTATGCCTTTCGGCAATTTTTTCGCGCCGGCCTCAGTCGCCTGCTCTCGATGTTCTTTCTCATCCTGTCGCATGCGCTCCACAATTGCGCGACTGCGTACATCTCCTGTCGGCAGACGCTCCAGGTGAGATTCCAGATGAACGCCCACCTGCCGCTCTGTCTCCTCAACAAAACCCGAGCTATAGCGGTCGCCCGCCAGGCCGGCCAGAAACCCGATGCCCAGTGACCCCAGCCCCCAGAAAGGAGTCAGATAACTGATCCGGGAGTCCAACTCCTGGAGGCGCCGGGTGCACCAACTCAAATGCACGGTCTCGGCACGCGCCGCTTCGACCAAATGATCGCGGACCTCTCCGTCGCGCGCCACCAGTGCCTGGCCAAGGTACAGTCCCTGCGCCGCAATCTCGCCGGCATGATTGACCCGCATGTAGGCTGCGGAACGAAGTCGCTGCGTTTCACTGAGTCGGCCGTCCTCCACCCCGCTCAAGGGGTCCGGATGCGTCTGTTCCGGCACCGGAGTGCGGACAATTTCAAGAAGCCGGCCCACTCCGGACAGGGTCCGGTCCAACATGTCCAGTTCACGCATCTGTCGGTTGCTCCTGCAATTGCTCGCGCAACAAGTTTACCGGATGGCGCACGGCATGAGCATGTCCGTCCGCGCGCAAAATTCGCCGCAAATGCAAGGCGCATCCGATATTGGAGGTCAACAGAATATCGCTCCCGCTTTCCAGGAATTCTCCGACCACCCGCTCTCCCAACTCCTGCGCCTGCTGTAGGGAATGGAACATGGAGACTCCTCCTGCACCACAGCAGAACTGACCGTTCGCTTCCTTCAAACGCAATTGGGGAATGCTGGCCAGAAGCGCGCGCGCAGCGTCGCTCTCCTTTAATGTGTGTTGCGCACTGCACGGCTGGTGCAGCCACACTTTGCGAGAGCAGGACCGGAATTTCAGACGCCCCTGAACCGTCTGGAGGTAGTTCATAACCTCACGGTGGCGCACCGCCCATGATTGCGCTTGCGGGTCTTCACTGTAGCGGGGATATTCCATGAATTCAGCAGCACACCCCGTGGCCACAGAGATCAATACATTGCAAGAGCACGCCTCTGTGCAGGCGGTATTCTGCCGAAGCCGCGTTGCCGCGCCTTCGGCATCGCCCTGATGCCGCGGCAGAGCCCCACAACATCCGCCACCCTCGACCCAACGCACCCGAGCCCCCGAACATTCCAACAGCACCGCGGCATCATTCAAGGTCGCGCGATCGATTGCATCCGTCACACAACCCACAAACAGACCGACATCATCCCCCGCATCCTGTTGCGCCAAAGCACGTCGGTGCAAAACCAACTTTGAGGGCAACATCTCCAGTAAAGGATGGCGTATGCGCAACCGCAACCACCGAACCATCCCACTTACGACCCCCAGCCACGCACTCCCGCGCGCCAGTGCTTTCCCGAACTTGTGTAGAAACAGGGCGCCGAACCACAGTCGCCGCATCGGCCAGCGCGCCCGCGTCTGGTCCATCAGGCGCGCAAAGGGAACCCGGGCCGGGCAAACCGTCTCGCAAGCCCGACACAGCACACAGGCATTCAGCCGAGCCTGCCCCACTGCATCCGGGATAAGTTCGCCGCTCGCCATAGCCGCCGCCAACTCAATGCGCCCACGCGGAGAATCACTTTCGCGCTGTGAATAGGACCAGCTCGGGCAATGCGGCAGGCACAGTCCGCACTTGACGCAGCGACTCGCGGCGGCCTGCAATTCCTGCGTGGGTGACAACCCGTTCACGGCCCTACACCATACCAGAAACCTATTGACCCGATGCTTCGTTCGGGAGCATACCGGCCCCTATAGAAAAATATGATGGAATTCCCGCTTTGCCATCAAAAAATGCGATGGCTCCTGTTTCCCCCGCGTTTCTGGGGCTGTTCTTGAAATCCACAGGTTTTCCACTAGAGATAGACATTTTGTTCCCGGGTATAACCACAGGTTGTTGTACTTGACAACAGAACAAAACTCTATATATTGTGGGCTAGGGAATTTCTCCCGACTTATTACCTTAGTTAAGCCCTACGGCCTGTCACAGGAGATTATGGAAACCGAAATCGCCGGCGCCTCTCCAGCACCCACGCCTCCTGCCCCGGATCCCGGAACCCCTCCTACAGCGGCCAGCCTGCAAGTCGCAGCCCCCGGCCAATACCGGGTGATCCGGCGCAACAAACAACAAACCCCCTTCGACGAAACCAAAATCCAGGTCGCCATCACCAAGGCTTTCCTGGAAGTCGAGGGCGGCACCGCAGCGGCTTCCAGCCGCATCCACAACATTGTCGAGGACTTGACTCGCCAGACCGTGCATGCGCTGACCCGCAGTCACCCCGGCGGCGGCACCTTCCATATTGAAGACATCCAAGACCACGTTGAACTGGCGCTGATGCGCGGCGGCCATCACAAGGTCGCACGCGAGTATGTGCTCTACCGGGAAAAACGCAGCCAGGAACGACTCAAGGAGCAACAGGAAACCGAACCCGAAGCAGCCGGCTCCGCAGAGGCCATTAATGTCACAGCCACCGACGGCAGTCAGCAACCGCTCGACATGGCGCGCTTGCGCCGCATCACGGAAGCCGCCTGTGTCAATGTCGATGATGTCGCAGCCGAACCGATTCTTGAAGAGACCTTGCGCAACCTGTATGACGGCGTACAGGAAGAGGATGTGGACAAGCAGTTGGCGATCAGCACCCGCGCGCTGATCGAGAAAGAGCCGAACTACACCTACGTCGCCGCACGCCTGCTCCTCTACACGCTTCGCCACGATTCCCTGAAATTCCTGTATGGCGCATCCGCCCCACAAGAAGAAGAACGCGCAGACGACCTCTACCCCAACTATTTCCCGCGTTACATTCGCCGGGGAGTAGAACTCGAATTGCTCAGCCCCCACCTGGCTCAGGAATTCGATCTGGACCGATTGGCTGAAGCCATCGTTCCGGAGCGCGACCTGCAATTCACTTACCTGGGCCTGCAGACCCTCTACGACCGCTACTTCATCCACTCAGACAGCACCCGATTTGAATTGCCGCAAGCCTTTTTCATGCGCGTGGCCATGGGGCTGGCCGGACCCGAAG
>RKRZ01000073.1 GCA_007571105.1 Gammaproteobacteria bacterium | reverse complement strand
CTTGCTGGCAGAAGGAGGGCCGCTTTCTGCCTTCACCCTAGAATTGATCAGCAATGAGGCATACGACGTCAAGGTTTTGGGGCGACGGTCTGAAGATAACGTGCCCTGTCCGGTATGCGTTAGAGGACACCTAGTTCGTCGCAAAAACTCCGGCCAAAGAAGTACCTTTTACGGTTGCTCAAACTATCCATATTGCACACACACGCAAAATCCCTGCCCGGTATGCGGGCAGGGATTACCGGTCAAGGCGTACGGGAAGTACCATTGCTCCGATTGTGACCAGGAAATCGAGAGTTGCCCGAGATGCGGTGGTTGGTTAAATACCAAGATAGGCGAGTATGGACGTTTTCTCAGTTGTTCGCGCTGGCCTGATTGTAGTTACACTCGATCACTGGCCAAAGGTTGATTGGGGCACGAACGCATGATTTAAAACGACCTTACATGGGACCATCGCGAATTCTGAGTTTGTGCCCTTGTAATATACTTGTTATTTAGACTTTTAAAGTCTGGAAACATGACATGAGCGCTTGCAAAACACCTGAATCAAGCCTGTATCGTCGCGAATTCGAGCGCGACAGCTGTGGTTTTGGGCTGATTGCACAGATGGATGATGTGCCGAGCCATCAACTCGTGCAGACGGCGATTCATGCGCTTGGACGTATGACGCATCGCGGTGCGATTGCGGCAGATGGAAAAACTGGCGACGGCTGCGGTCTGTTGCTGAAAATCTCAACAGACTATTTCCACAAAGTTGCTGAACGCGAAGGCATTCCTGCCGCCAAAAACATCGCGCTGGCGATGGTGTTCCTCAGCCAGGATGAAAATCGCGCGCAAACAGCCCGCGAAGCCCTGGAACGCCGTCTGAGCGAGCAAGGCTTCAAGCCTCGAGGCTGGCGCGTAGTTCCGGTTGATTCGGAGGCGTTGGGCGATCAGGCGCGGGTTTCGATGCCGCGCATTGAACAGTTGTTTGTGGATTTGCTGAGTGCCGATCCGTGGCATTGCGATGCCCCCCTGATGCTGGCGCGGCGCCGGGCCGAACAGGATGTCGCGGATGACAAGGATTTTTACGTCTGCAGTTTGTCGCCGCAGGTGGTCAGTTACAAGGGGCTGATGATGCCCGAATGGCTGCCGCGCTTTTATGCGGACTTGAATGACCCGGAGCTGGAATCTTCCATCTGCGTGTTCCACCAGCGTTTCTCCACCAATACGCTGCCGCAATGGTCGCTGGCGCAGCCGTTCCGGTATCTGGCGCACAATGGAGAGATCAATACCATCCGCGGCAATCGCAACTGGGCCGAGGCGCGGGCGCACACGTTCCGCAGCGAAGATCTGCCTGGTCTTGAGCAATTGCGCCCCTTGGTGTCCGACACTGGTTCAGATTCGTATGCCCTGGACAATATGCTGGAAGTGCTGCACGCTGGAGGCGTCGACATCTTTCGCGCCATGCGCCTGCTGATCCCTCCGGCATGGCAGCATGCGACGGAGATGGACACAGATTTGCGCGCGTTCTACGAATACAGTTCCATGCACATGGAGCCTTGGGACGGTCCGGCAGGGATCGTGCTGACGGATGGACGTTATGCCGCTTGTGTTCTGGACCGCAACGGCCTGCGTCCGGCGCGCTATGTCATTACCCGCGATCGCTGCATCATGCTGGCTTCGGAAATCGGGGTGCACGACTATGACGATGTCGATGTGGTGGACAAGGGACGACTGGGACCGGGGCAGATGCTGGCGGTGGATACGCATACCGGTGATCTGCTGACCTCCCAGCAAATCGACCGCCTCAACAGCACCCGAAATCCTTACTGGAAATGGTTGCGCGAAGGTTCACGCGAAATGCGGCACTTGACCAGCCACCGGGTCCGCGTATGGGAAGCCTATCCACGCGAGACTCTGCGCCAGTACGAAAAGATGTTTGGTGTCAGTTATGAGGAGCGTGAGCAGGTCTTGCGCGTGTTGGCGGATATAGGCCAGGAAGCCACGGGCTCGATGGGGGACGACACGCCCTTGCCGGTGATGTCCGGACAGGTGCGCTCTTTGTATGACTATTTCCGGCAGCAATTCGCGCAAGTGACCAATCCGGCGATCGACTCTCTGCGCGAGAAAGTGGTGATGTCGCTGGAGACCTGCTTCGGGCCGGAGTTGAATCTGTTTGAGGAGAGTTCGGAACACGCCATTCGCCTGGTGCTGGAGTCTCCGGTGCTGACGCACAAGAAGTTCGAGCACTTGCTGGAGATTGAGGACGACAACTATCGGCCGCTGCGTATGGATCTGAACATGGATGAGCAGGGCGACCTGGAAGCGGCGGTGCGTGCATTGGCGGATCAGGCGATTGTGGCGGTGCGTGAGGATTATGTTTTGCTGATTCTCTCCGATCGGGAAATTGCGCCCGGAAAGATTCCCATTCCTGCCTTGCTTGCGACTGGTGCAGTGCACCACGCTCTGGTGCGCGAGGGGTTGCGCTGTCAGGCCAACATTGTGGTGGATACGGCGACCGCCCGGGACCCGCATCACTTTGCAGCCTTGATTGGCTATGGTGCGACGGCGGTGCACCCGTATCTGGCGTTTCAATGTCTGGCGGACATGGCGCGCATGGGCGAGATCGAGAAGGAGATGCATTCGACGATCGAAGGCAACTATTGCCGCGGCATCGACAAAGGCTTGCTCAAGGTGATTTCAAAAATGGGGATTTCCGCAATCACCAGTTATCGGGGTGCGCAGTTATTCGAAGTCGTTGGTCTCTCCCAAGAAGTGGTGGATTTGTGCTTTGTAGGCTCGGTCAGTCGCATCCAGGGCGCGGGTTTTGAGGATTTGGCGGACGACCAGCGCCAGTTGGCAGCGCACGCATGGGGTCGCCGGGACTTGCGCCAGGGCGGCTTGCTGAAGTATGTGCACGGCGAGGAATACCATGCGTTCAATCCGGATGTAGTGCAGGCGCTGCAGACAGCGGCGCGCAGTGGAGAGATGAATGATTACCGGAAATTCAGCGAACTGGTCAATGGACGCGAGCCGATGGTATTGCGGGACCTTTTGGATTTTCGCAAGGATGTGGAGCCGGTGCCGATCGAGGAGGTGGAATCGGTCGCCGAAATCACGCGGCGCTTTGATTCGGCCGGCATGTCTTTAGGCGCTTTATCGCCGGATGCGCACGAGACATTGGCGGAGGCCATGAACCGGTTGGGCGCGCGATCCAATTCGGGAGAGGGAGGCGAAGATCCGGAACGCTACGACAGTTCGCGCACGTCGAAGATCAAGCAGGTGGCGTCCGGCCGCTTTGGCGTCACGCCGGCGTATCTGGTCAATGCCGAGGTGTTGCAAATCAAGATTGCACAGGGCGCTAAACCGGGCGAAGGCGGCCAGCTGCCCGGTCGAAAAGTGAACGATGTCATTGCGCAACTGCGCTATTGCAATCCGGGCGTCACCCTGATTTCGCCGCCGCCGCATCACGATATTTATTCGATTGAGGATTTGGCGCAGTTGATTTTCGACCTCAAGCAGGTCAATCCCAATGCGCTGGTGTCGGTCAAGTTGGTGGCTTCGGCCGGGGTCGGCACGATCGCTGCCGGAGTGGCGAAGGCGTATGCGGATTTGATTACGATCTCCGGCTACGACGGCGGGACGGGCGCCAGCCCTTTGACCAGCATCAAATACGCGGGCGGGCCTTGGGAATTGGGGATCAGCGAGACGCAGGTGGCCCTGCGGGCCAATGGCTTGCGCGATAAGATTCGCTTACAGGCGGATGGCGGCCTGAAAACCGGACTGGATGTAATCAAGGCCGCATTGCTGGGAGCGGAGAGTTTCGGCTTCGGCACGGCGCCGATGGTTGCCATGGGCTGCAAGTATTTGCGGATCTGCCATCTGAACAATTGCGCGACCGGCGTGGCCACCCAGAACAAAATTTTGCGGCGGGATCACTTTATTGGAGAGGCCGATATGGTGGTCAATTATTTCACGCTGGTGGCTCAGGAAACGCGCGAATGGATGGCGGCGCTGGGAGCGCGGCGAATGGAAGAGATTATCGGACGAACCGACCTGTTGGATATCCAAAACGGAGTGACGCCGCGGCAGCGCCGGTTGGATTTGCGTCCTCTGTTGTCGGATGGAGACGTCGCGCAAGAGGCGCCGCGTTATTGTCAAGTCGAATCCAATCCTTCGTTCGACAAAGGAGAGTTGGCGGAACGAATGGTGCGTGATGCCCGCGAGGCGATCCTCAATCAAGCGGGGGGAGAATTCCAGTACACGATCAACAATACCAACCGTTCCATTGGCGCTCGGGTCTCGGGAGAAATTGCGCGCCAGCACGGCAATTTGGGAATGGCCAAATCACCGCTGGTCATGCGTTTCACAGGCACGGCGGGTCAAAGTTTCGGCGTCTGGAATGCGGGCGGTTTGCACCTGTATTTGCACGGAGATGCCAATGATTACGTGGGCAAGGGCATGGCAGGCGGAAAACTGGTGCTGTGTCCGGGAGAGGATTTGAGTTTGGCGGCGCATCGCACGCCGATCATGGGCAACACGTGTTTGTATGGCGCAACAGGGGGCAAACTGTTCGCAGCCGGGACGGCCGGGGAGCGATTTGCAATTCGCAATTCCGGGGCGCTGGCGGTTATTGAGGGTGTGGGCGATCACGGATGTGAGTACATGACGGGCGGCGCCGTCATTATTCTGGGCGAGACCGGGATTAATTTCGGGTCGGGAATGACCGGCGGTTTCGCGTTGGTGATGGATGAGCGGGAAACCTTTCCGGAGCGGTGCAACAAGGAAATGATCATGTGGAAATCGCTGGCGTCCGGTGAGTGCGCGGACTACCAGACCTATTTGCGCAAGGTGCTGATGGAGTATTGTGGAGAGACCGGGAGCGCAAGAGGGCGGCAGATTTTGGAGCAGTACACGCAATGGCTGCCCAAGTTCTGGCTGGTGTCACCGAAGGAGGCAAAGTTCGAAACCCCACCTGTGGTCGGGTTGCCCGAGGCGGCGTAGCTTCGGGACTTCCGGGGCGCGGGAAATATGGCCGGGCGAATTCCTCCGGAATTTATTTCCGAACTGCTCGCACGCGTTGATTTGGCGCAAGTCATCGGGCAGCACATCCAGTTGAAGAAAGCCGGCCGCGAGCACAAGGCCTGTTGTCCTTTCCATCAAGAAAAAACCCCGTCGTTCACAGTCACGACCAAAGGTTTTTATCACTGCTTCGGCTGCGGTGCCAACGGCAGTGCAATCGGGTTTTTGATGGAGTACACTCGCTGCTCCTTCGTGGATGCGGTCGAGGATTTGGCTCGTCAAGTCGGAATGACGGTGCCGCGCGACGCTCGAGCCCAGGCGCGGCAGGAAAGTCAAGAGCCGCTTTACGAATGCATGCAGCAGGCCAATCGCTATTACCAGGAGATGCTGCGCAAATCGGATCCAGCAAAAGAATACGCCAGAAGCCGCGGCCTGTCCGGGCAGATTTGCAAGGAGTACCAGATCGGATACGCCCCAGCGGGCTACGAGAATGTGGAGAAACGTCTGGCAGGAAAATTCGATCGCGCTCTACTGATTAAGGCCGGCCTGCTGACCAAAAATGACAAGAGGCGGGTCTACGATCGCTTTCGTAATCGCCTGATGTTTCCTATCCGCGATACACGCGGGAGGACTGTCGGTTTTGGTGGTCGGGTTCTGGAGGACCAGGACACTCCCAAGTACATCAATTCACCGGAAACGCCGCTGTTTCACAAGGGCCGCGTCCTGTACGGACTCTACGAGTTGCAGCAGCGCCGCGGGAATTTGGATCAACTGGTCGTGACCGAAGGCTACATGGACGTCGTCAGTCTGGCCGAAGCAGGCGTCAGCAATGTGGTTGCGACATTGGGAACCGCGACCACGGAAGATCATCTGCGGCAGATGGGGCGTTTCTGCCGGAAGTTTGTGTTCTGTTTTGATGGCGACGATGCTGGTCGGGCGGCCGGCTGGCGGGCATTGGAACACATCTTGCCGGTATTGCGGGATGGCGATGAAGTTCGCTTTGCGCACTTGCCGGAGAAAGAAGATCCGGATAGTTATATCCGCAACCACGGCAGAGAAGTCTGGCAGGAGTTTCTAAGCCAAAGCGTGTTGCTTGAGGATTACTTTTTCAGCCAGTTGACTCGGGATTTGGATCTTGAGAAACTGACCGACCGCTCCAAACTGGTGCAAAAGGCGCGGCCATTGTTGTCTTCAATGGCCGATTCGGCATTCCGAGACCTGATGATGAATCAGCTGGGGGAGTTGACAGACCTGACGCGCAATCAATTGCGGATTAGCTCCAAAACCACAGAAAGACAGCTGGCAGCGCAGCAAGGACCCAAACCGTCTGTGGGCCGGCCAACACGAATCCGCAAGATGATTCGGATGTTGTTGGAGCACCCCGAGTTGGCGGTACAGGCCCAGAGTTCGTTGTTGCAGTCATTGGACGCACTGAAGAAGCCCGGTATGGAGTTATTTGCTGAGATGGTGGATTTGGCGCAGGGGGTAGCGGATGTCAATACGGGAGGGATGATTGAAGCCATCCGTGCGTCGCGGGGAGAAGAGGATGCACAGCATCTGACGCGATTGCTGGATTGGCGTCCGGCGGGACTGGATGGTGTTAGTGCCAAGGGGCGTCTGCAAAATTTTGAAGCGGGTTTGCGAATCCTTCAGAAAGAGCGCCTTGTGGCGTGGCGTTCCCGGTTGACAAAGCAGCAACTTGGCGATGACCAGACTCCGGGGAAACCCTTGAGTGAGCGGCAGAAAAAGGAATTGCAGAAAGTGAACGAACAACTCAAGGAATTAGGATGAAAGAGAGGGAAGGGCTAATGGATGGTTCGGCTTTTCAGGTAGAGTAGGCAGCGACAGAACTCAAAGAGGAATGAGTGGATGAAACTGTTTGATGCACCGGTGATCATGGGCATCCTCAATGTGACGCCCGACAGTTTTTCCGACGGCGGGGCTTACCCCTCGACGAGCCGTGCGGTTGCGCGCGCGGTGGAGATGGTGGAAGAGGGTGCTGCGATGATTGACGTCGGCGGTGAATCCACGCGCCCGGGAGCAGAGCGCATTCCGGCGACTGAGCAGAAACGACGAATTCTCGACGTCATCGAACAGGTGCGCGGCGCTGTGGCCGATGAGGTCATCATCAGTGCGGACACGACTCTGAGCGAAGTCGCGCGTGCGGCCCTGGATGCAGGGGCGAACATGATCAATGACATTTCAGCCGGTCGCGATGATCCCGAGATGTTCGCTCTGGTGGCGGAGCGTGAAGTGCCATACTGTTTGATGCATATGCAGGGCATGCCAAAAACCATGCAGGATAATCCGCAATACGCGGATGTAGTGGCGGAAGTGCGGGATTTTTTGTGTGAACGTGCCGAGCAGGCACAACAGGCAGGAGTTGCGCGCGATAAGATTGTGGTAGACCCCGGGATCGGGTTCGGCAAGAGCACCGAGCACAATCTTCAGCTGATTGCAAATCTGGTCAAGATTGTGGATGCCGGCTATCCGGTACTGCTCGGGACTTCGCGCAAGCGTTTCATTGGTGAAGTGGCGGGTTCTTCGGACCCGGCCTCGCGGATGCCGGCGACCGTGGTGACGACAGGTTGGGGGATTTGTGCAGGAGTGAAAATTTTCCGGGTCCATGATGTCTGGCAGAATCGTCAGGCACTGGAAGTGATTTTGGCTTTGCTGGAACAAGAGAGTTCCTGATCAATTCGGTTATTTCCTAATTGCCGGAGTTGAGCAGCCAGCATCTACTGAGATCTACCCATAGATTTATCCTATATAAATATCTTTATAATATTACTTATGTAAGTTTATCATAGAAAATTATCTCAAAAATGATATTTATGACTCCGTCTAAGGCGGAAGATCAACTCCGCGAGTCAGTCAAGACCCGCCGCTTAGAGCAAGGCCTGACGCAAAAAGGTTTGGCGAAACGTGCTGGGGTGAGTTTGTCAACATTGCGGAAGTTCGAACAAAAGGGCTTGATCTCTTTGGACTCTTTTCTAAAACTGCTTATGGTTTTGGGAGGATTGGAGGCCATGGTGGATGCAGTCAAGCCCTCAACTCGCACTTTTACATCCATTGAAGAGGTCCTGAAAACGGATCAAGGAAAAGAGCGCAAAAGAGGTTGGCGCACGTGAATTTCCATCCAACCACGCAAGTCACTGTGGGCCTGTCTTTTGGAGAAGATCTTTTGCCCGTCGGGCGTCTGGCGTTGCGTGATCGCAAAATTTATTTTGAATACGACGCTTCATTCCTGGATTCCGGACTAGATATTTCTCCTCTGAATTGCCCAGCGCAAGCCGGAGTGCAAACTTTTGATTCTCACCTTTTTGATGGGTTGCCTGGCGTTTTCAGCGATAGTCTGCCTGATGGTTGGGGATGCATGCTGTTAGATCGGACCATGCGCTCGATGAGCATACTGCTGGAAGAGTTATCGCCGCTAGACCGATTGGCACGTGTCGGGCATTCAGGAATGGGAGCCTTGATTTATGAGCCCGACTGTTCAGAAAGTGCAGCGTCTCGAAATCTGGACCTTGACGCTATTGCGATACAGACGGAACAAGTCTTGCAAGGTAAGGCGACTGATGTTCTTCAGGAATTGCTCTTGCTCAATGGTTCATCTGGAGGAGTGCGACCGAAAGTCCTGGTTAGTGTGAGTGAAGACAGAAACCGTATCGCATGTGGTGCTGATGCAGTGGAGGAGGGCTTTGAGCCATGGATCGTCAAGTTTTCTAGTGCGGCCGATGGGATTGAGGCAGGCGCAATCGAGTATGTGTACGCGCTAATGGCGCGAAATGCGGGAATTGAAATGGAAGAGACTCATCTTTTCCCGTCCAGGACCGGACCGGGGTATTTTGCGACTCGGCGCTTCGATCGAAAGGGAGATCAGCGCTTGCACAGCCATAGCGCCTGCGGGTTATTGCACTCGGATTTCAGGGCGCCTTCTCGGACTATCAGAATCTTGTCGCGCTTACGATGGTTCTGACCCGAGATATTCGCGAAGCGGAGAAGATGTTTCGGTTGGCTGTATTCAACGTGCTATCCCATAATCGAGATGACCATGCCAAAAACTTCAGTTTTCTAATGGATTCGACAGGACAGTGGGAATTGGCTCCAGCCTATGATTTGACGTTCTCGCCGGGACCCGGCGGATGGCAAAGTACTTCAGTTCTGGGAGAGTCTCAGAAACCCGGAATTGAAAATCTGGTGGCGCTTGGGCTTGACGCAAAACTGTCCAAGGCTACTGTAGATGCTGCGATCGAGCAGACGAAAATGGCACTGGACCAGTGGCGCGACCTAGCAACTCAGCATGCCGTGCCGCCACAGGATATTGACTTTGTTGAATCAAAACTCAGCGACATCAACTCGTGATTGTTTTCGATCTATAAAGATTCTTGACGAGCTGGGGGAATTTCGTGAGACGAATGCAGTGACCGTTCTGGACTCACTGTGGTTTCCAGTTGCACAGCACAAAACTTGAATTCCGGAATTTTCCCTAACGGGTCCAATTCCTCGTGGGTCAGCAAATTGGCGGCTGCCTCCCGATAACAGAACGGGATAAATATCTGCCCGGGAATAAGTCCGGGATCAGTTCGTGCCGCGCATTCAATGGTCCCACGACGTGAGTGCACTGCCACACGCTCCCCATCCATCAATTCAAGTTTGTCGGCATCGCTCGGAGACAGGAACGCGACCGCCTCGGGTTCCAGAGCATTGAGCACGCCGGCACGCCGGGTCATGGATCCGGTATGCCAATGTTCCAGCAGGCGACCGGTAATCAGAATGTAGGGATAGTCCTGATCCGGCAATTCGGCGGCTTGGGTGAAGGGAGCAGGCACCAGATTGGCGCGCCCGCTTTCAGTCGGGAACTCGGAGCGGAAAATGACCTCTTGTCCCGGATCTTCGGCATGGGTGCAGGGATAAGTCACGGAGCCTTCCTGGTCCAGTCGCTCCCAGCTGATGCCGCGAATCGTATCCATGCATTGGCGCATTTCCTCAAATACGTCGCGCGCTTCCAGTTCCGGCCAGTCGAGTCCCATGCGTCGGGCGATCTGTTGAATAATCCATAAATCCTGTTGCGCTTCGCCGGGCGGAGAATGCGCGGGGCGTCCCAGTTGCACCCGCCGGTCAGTGTTGGTGTAGGTGCCGGTCTTCTCCATGGCGGCGGAAGCCGGCAGCACCACGTCGGCATAGGCCGCCGTCTCGGTCAGAAACAGATCCTGCACGACTAGGTGCTGCAGTGTTCCGAGTGCGCTACGGACATGATGCAGGTTGGGGTCGGACATGGCCGGATTCTCCCCCATGATGTACATGCCTTTGATCTTTTCATCCAGCGCCGCCTGCATGATTTCGACCACCGTGAGACCCGGATTCGGGTCTAGCGGTGTGCTCCACAATTCCTCAAAACGCGTTTGCGCCTGCGCACTGTCAATGCGTTGGTAGCCCGGATAGACCATCGGAATGAGCCCGGCATCCGATGCGCCTTGCACATTATTTTGTCCGCGCAGGGGATGTAAGCCTGTGCCGCGTCGGCCAATCTGGCCCGTGATTAAAGACAAGGCAATCAGGCAGCGTGCATTGTCCGTGCCGTGGATGTGTTGGGAGATTCCCATCCCCCAGAAGATCATGGAGGCGGAGGCGGTTGCAAACAGGCGTGCTGCTTCGCGAATCTGCTGTGCATCCACACCGCACAATGCCTGAATGCGCTCCGGAGCATAGTCCTGCACATGAGCTGCGAGAGTTTCATAACCGTCGACTCGCTGCTTGACAAATTCAGCATCAGTCCAGCCTTGTTCAATGATGGTATAGAGAATCGCGTTGAGCAGGGCGACGTCGGTGTCGGGATTGAACTGCAAGAACAAATCGGCATGGCGCGCCAAATCCGTACGGCGCGGGTCCATCACGATCAGGGTCTTGCCATCGTGTGCGGCGTTCTTCATGAATGTGGCGGCGACCGGATGATTGTCGGTTGGATTGGCTCCGATCACCAGGATGGTGTCGGCGTAGGCGACATCGCTGACCGGGTTGGAGACCGCGCTAGAGCCAATGTCGCTCAACAGCGCGGCGACCGAAGAAGCATGGCACAGTCGGGTGCAATGATCGACATGATTGTTGCGAAACGCGCAGCGCACCAGTTTCTGGAATAAATACGCTTCCTCGTTCGTGCCTTTCGCGGAGCCGAACCCTGCCAGCGCATCCGGGCCTTCGTTCTGACGCAATTCCAGAAACCCATTGGCGGCTCGACCCAATGCCTCCTCCCAATTGGCGGGACGGAACCATTGCCGAATCTCTTCAGCCGACACCTCATTCAAATCAAATTCCCGCGGCGCGTCCTCGCGCCGGATCAATGGCTCGGTTAATCGGTCCGGGTGATAGGCGTAGTCGTAACCGTATCGGCCCTTGACGCACAGGCGACCGTGATTGGACGGCCCATCCCGGCCGGTGACTTCAATGATTCGGTCATTCCGGACGCGCCAGGTCAATAAGCAGCCGACACCGCAGTAGGGGCAGACGGAGTCGACCTCACGAACTTCCTCATCGGCGCATGAACTGGATTGCAATGCTCCCGTTGGACAGGCACTGACGCATTCGCCGCAGCCGACGCAGGAACTTGCCCCCATGGGGTCGCCCAGGTCAAACACGATTTCTGCGTTGGAACCGCGCTGAGCGTAAGCGATCACATCGTTGTTCTGGATTTCGCGACAGGCGCGTACGCAACGGGTGCATTGGATGCAGGCATCCAGTTGCACGGTGATCGCAGGGTGGGAAAGGTCGGCATCCGGTTGCTCACGGCTGGGAAATCGAGTCTTCTCGACGCCTAGGCGCCCGGCCCAGTCGTGCAATTCACAGTGTGCGTCGCGTGATTCCGGGACGTCAGACAACAACAATTCCAACACCACCTTCTGAGCGCTTTGGACGCGCGATTTGGCGAGGTGGACGACCATGTTCGCACTGGGTTTTCGGGTGCAGGCTGGCTGCAAGGCGCGTTCGCCCTCGATTTCGACCACGCACGCGCGGCAGTTGCCGTCAGCGCGCAGACCGTCGGCGTAACACAGGTGCGGGATGTCAATGCCGCAACGTGCTGCTGCCTGTAGGATGGTTTCCTCTTCCAGCGCCTCGATTTGCACCCCATCCAGAAAAAACGGGATCGGCATCACTGAACCTCACTCGGGAAATAGCGCAGCACCGACTGCAGCGGATTTGGAGCCGCCTGACCCAAACCGCAGATCGAAGCGTCGCGCATGGTCGCAGACAATTCATCGAGCAATTCGGCATCCCATCGGTCAACGCGCATCAGGGTGCTTGCCTTGTCAGTGCCAACCCGGCAAGGGGTGCATTTTCCGCAAGACTCGCGGGCAAAAAACTCCATTGCGTTCAGTGCCGCATGGCGAGCTCGGTCGGCATCGGACAACACAATGACGGCTCCGGACC
>RKRZ01000158.1 GCA_007571105.1 Gammaproteobacteria bacterium | reverse complement strand
GGTTATGGCGGCACAGCGCACAGCGTCGGCGGGGGCGCTGCGAATGGGGATGGTGGGTGGAGGCGTGGGCGCTTTCATAGGCAATCTGCACCGTAAATCTGCTGCGCTGGATGGTGAAGTGCAACTTGTGTGTGGCGCCTTCAGCAGAGACCCTGCGAAGTGCGCGCAAACTGGCCACGCTTGTCTTCTTGATTCGAGCCGGGTGTACCCGGCCTGGCAGCAGATGATTGAAGCGGAGGCCGCTTTGCCGGAGCGGGAACGCATGGAGGTTGTTTCGGTAGTGACACCTAACGATCTTCACCTGCCTGTGGCGTCTGCGGCGCTCAAGGCCGGATTTCACGTCATCTGCGATAAGCCCGTTGCGCGCAACTTGACTGAGGCGCTGAAGCTTGAGCAGGTTGCAGGATCCGCTGACGGCCTGTTTGCTGTGACGTATACCTACCTTGGCTATCCGATGGTCAAGGAGGCGCGTCGGCGCGTCGCTGCCGGGGAGATTGGCCAAATCCGCAAAGTTTACGTTGAATATCTCCAGGGCTGGCTGTCAAGCCGCATTGAGCAGACCGGGCATAAGCAGGCCGGCTGGCGAACCGACCCCAAGCGGTCGGGGGCCAGCGGCTGCATGGGTGATATTGGCGCTCATGCGGAAACGTTGGTTGCATATGTGCTTGGGGAGAGAATATCGGCCGTATGCGCCCTGCTTGCCCGAACAATTGATGGCCGGCTCCTGGACGACGACGGAGATGTGCTGTTTCGCACTGAAAGCGGCGTTCGGGGCGTTCTCACGGCCAGCCAGATTTGCAATGGCGAGGAGAACGATCTCGCGATTCGCATCTACGGCGACGCTGGCGCCCTTCAGTGGAGGCACAGCGACCCAAACACGCTTTGGCAAATGGTGCCCGGACACCCGGCAATGCGCTTGCGGGCGGGCACTGATCAGGGGTACCTGTCAGAATCGGCCCGGATGCACTGCAGAACCCCGGCCGGCCACCCGGAAGGTTACCTGGAAGCGTTTGCCAATATCTACAGGAACTTCGCCAGGGCAGTCATGGCCCACCGGACTGGCCAAGGGCCGAACCCGCTTTTGGATTACCCCGGGATTGAACAGGGAGTGTCCAGTCTCGCATTCGTGGATGCAGTGCTGAGCAGCCATGCCAATGGCCAAGCTTGGACGACTATAGACTACCGGGGCGCATCGCAATGAGTTCAAGCCAAGTGAGCCGATGAAGAGGATAAAAGGGCCTGCTGTATTCCTTGCGCAGTTTGTCTCTGACGCTGCGCCCTTCAACTCCTTGCGCAGCATCTGCCGGTGGGCTGCGTCCAATGGCTTTCGAGGCGTGCAAGTGCCGACGTGGGAACGTTCACTGTTCAATCTTGAGAAAGCGGCCGCCAGCGATGCCTATTGCGACAAAATTCGCTCCATCTGCGATGATGAGGGTGTCGAGATAACAGAGCTTTCGTCGCATCTTCAGGGACAACTTGTTGCAGTGCATCCGGCATACGATGAGCAATTCGATGCATTCGCGCCTGCGTCGGTTCGTGGAAACCGCAACGCCAGAACCGCTTGGGCTGTCGAACAGCTAAAGCTGGCCGCGCAGGCTAGCCGCAGGTTGGGACTGACAGCGCACGGCACGTTTCCCGGGTCTCTGCTTTGGCATACGGTATATCCATGGCCGCAACGGCCCCAAGGGCTGGTTGAGCAGGGATTTGCCGAACTCGCTCGGCGATGGCGGCCATTGCTTGACGCATTTGATCAATGCAACGTTGACCTTTGTTATGAGATTCATCCTGGCGAGGACCTGCATGACGGCGCCACATTTGACAGGTTTCTTGACGCAACAGGAAATCACGGGCGCGCGAAGATTCTTTTCGACCCTAGCCATCTTCTGCTGCAGCAAATCGACTATCTGGCGTTTATCGATATTTACCACGAGCGAATCGGCATGTTTCATGTCAAGGATGCCGAGTTCCTGCCGAACGGGCGCAGCGGACTGTACGGGGGCTATCAGGACTGGCTCGACCGTCCCGGACGATTCCGCTCGGTTGGCGACGGCCAGATTGATTTTGCGTCGATCTTCAGCAAGCTCACCCGGTATGGCTTCGATGGATGGGCCGTGCTCGAATGGGAATGCTGCATAAAGCAACCGGAGCAGGGCGCGAGAGAAGGAGCTCAGTTCATCCTGGAACACCTCATTACCCCGACCGACAAGGCGTTTGATGATTTCGCGGGCGCCGGCGCTGATGAAGCCCGCAACCGGCGCATACTGGGACTAAGCGCCACAGAGTCGAAAACGCAGTGAAGGTTAAGACCCGGATTCAACTGTCAACGATGATGTTCCTGCAGTACTTTCTGTGGGGCGCTTGGTGGGTCACGCTCGGGTCCTATATGGCGGCCGCCGGCTTCAGTGACATCATCGGTCGAACCTATGCCACGCAAGGCTGGGGCGCAATTATCGCCCTGCTGTTTGTGGGGATGATCGCGGACCGCTATTTTTCCGCGCAAAAAGTGATGGGGGGTTCTACACCTCATCGGAGCCGCACTGCTGCTTCACCTGTCCACAATCACGGATTCCAGGCTTGAGTTCTATCTGACAACGCTGATCTACATGGCGACGTTTATGCCAACCCTGCCTTTGAGCAACACGGTTGCGTTTAACGCCATGCGCGATACCGGCAAGGAGTTTCCACCGATACGGGTGCTGGGTACCATCGGGTGGATTGTTGCCGGATTGGCATTGAGTTTTATTCTTGGCCCGCTCGTGCTGGCGAGCGATTCCGTCCTAACGATAGAGCAGACCGTTTGGCCTATTCGGCTAGCCGCAGGCGCTGCGCTGCTGTTGGGGTTGTTCGCGTTTTCACTACCTGACGCGCCGCCCAGCGCGGCCGGCACCGCTCCAAAGGGCATTGTCGGCATTCTTGGGCTTGATGTATTTCGCAGCGGCGCAACCCCCGCCTTCTGGGTGTTTATCGCCTGCTCGCTGTTGATCTGTGTGCCGCTGGCGTTCTATTACGGTTACACCAACGCCTTTCTGGTTGACAAAGGCGCGCCAAATGCGGTGGCGCTGCAATCACTGGGACAAATGTCGGAAATCATCTTCATGCTCATACTCCCCTTGCTGTTTGCGCGCCTGGGCATGAAGCATGTGTTGTTGATAGGCATGATCGCCTGGGTAGCGCGGTACGTTCTGTTCGCCTTGGGCTACTCGGGCTCTGAGATCATTCTTGGCTTGGCGGTAGCCGGCATTCTGCTGCATGGCATTTGCTACGACTTTTTCTTCGTCGCCGGGCAAATCTACGTGGACAAGTCCCTGCCCAAGGAAACGCGAGGACGCGCGCAATCCTTTCTTGCCTTGACCACGCTGGGTGTTGGTGCCCTGCTGGGCGGAGAGCTGGCCAATGCGGTGGTGAACTCGAATACCGTAGACGGGGCAGTGGATTGGCGCACGGTCTGGCTCATCCCCGCTGCGCTTTCCGCCGCCGTTGCCGTGGCATTTTTGCTCCTGTTCAGGACCGCCAAGACTCAACAGAACAACAGTTCCTGAATTCCTGCAATAGGGGCCTATGTTTTTCCGGGTGGCAGCCCGATCAGCCGCCGTATTTCCGGCGGAGGACCTTCGAAGCGGTCCAGGGAAACATTGCCGACGAAGCCGAGCAAACGGATTCCGATGTC
>RKRZ01000059.1 GCA_007571105.1 Gammaproteobacteria bacterium | reverse complement strand
CGTCCATAGCCTCAGATGCCATCACAGCTCTAGCACCAATGGTAGCTGCCAAAGCACCGCCATTCGTAAGAACGAGGTGGCGAATATACATAGAACCAGAAGCCGTTTGAGCCTCAAAAAGGCGCTCTATGACTTCACCTAGGTGTTCTTTGGCTTTATTTAATTGCGTGTTATCCATCATATTGGCTATTCAAAGCTAGAGGACAATATAGCGTGTAGCATCTTCTATTTGCGCCTTTTCAAAACCTTCGCGCCGCAAGCGGCACGCCTCACAACATCCACACGCCCGACCTTCCTCATCCGCCTGATAGCAAGACACCGTCATCGAATAATCCACACCCAGACGAATCCCCTCCTGAATGATTCGTTCTTTTGGCCAATCCAGCAAAGGTGTGTGAATCCGAAAAGGTCGTCCTTCCACTCCTTCGCGCGTCGCCAGATTCGCCATGCGTTCAAACGCCTCAATGAATTCTCCCCGGCAATCTGGATATCCCGAATAATCCACAGCATTGACACCGAGACACAAATCATGGACGCCTCGCGACTCCGCCAGCGCCAGCGCAATGGAGAGGAACACCGTGTTGCGTGCCGGCACATAGGTTACGGGAATACCCGAGTCCGGTTCCTGCGGCATATCAATAGAGGAATCCGTCAAGGCAGAAGCCCCGAACTGGCCTAAAGGCAGTTCCATCTCTACATGCTCACACCCAGCGGCTTGAGCCAATTGTCTCGCAGCATTCAACTCCGCACCATGTCGCTGTCCGTAATAGATGCTCAGAGCAATCGGTGTCATGCCTTGCGCCTGTGTCCATACCAGCGCTGTCGCTGAATCCATCCCACCAGACAACAACACCACACAGCCTTTAGCGGCCACGAACATCTCCCCACAGCACTTTGTGCAGCTGCACCTGCAATCGCACCGGTAACATGTCCTCCACAATCCAATCGCCCAAACTCCCCACATCCTGATCTTCCCAGGATGGCGAGAAGTACACCTCGCACGGCCACTGCCGCTCTCTGACCCGGTCCCGCGCCCATTCGTAGTCTTCACGGGAACAAATCACAAACTTCACCAAATCGGTTTCCTGCAGATATTCCAGATTGTTCCAGTCGTTACGAGCCTCCTCTCCACTTGCCGGCGTCTTTATGTCCATGGCCTTGCACACCCGAGCATCGACCTCCTTCACACTGAGCGCGCCGCTAGTCTCCAGAGTAACTTCATAGCCCTGATCGCACAACACTTGCAACAGCGACAGACATGCCTTCTGCGCCAAAGGCTCCCCTCCGGTCACACAAACATCTCGCACCGAACGCTTCGCCACAGCCTGCAACACCTCTTCCTGCTCCATCCATTCGCCTTCGGTAAAGGCATATTCGGTATCGCAATAGCCGCAACGTAAGGGACACCCCGTCAAACGCACAAAGGCAGAGGGACGTCCGCTTGAACTCCCTTCGCCCTGAACGGAAAAAAAGATTTCAGTGACGCGCAAGCGCGTATCACTCATCACCAATCAAACGTTCCAGCCGCTCCAGCCGCAGTTGCGCAAGGCGCGCCAAATTGCTCCCTGGAGATGCTTGCTGGACTTCCAGCAATGTGGTTCTGGCTTTCTCAAAGTCTTTGAGCTCAAACAGGGCGTAGCCCATTTTAAATTGCGCGACTCGTTGATGCGGGCTATCAGGCGCTGATGCGACTTGCTCCAAGGATTTCACTGCAGCTTGAAAGTCTCCTTGCTCATATGCGACCTCTCCCAGCCAATAACGCGCATCCATAGCTCGATCATGAGTCGGGTATTTCTCGAGAAATTCCGAGAAATGGCGCGCCGCCAGATAAAAATCCAAATCTCGAAACGCTGTCTTGCCTTGCTTGAACAACTGTTTTGCAGGATCGTAAATGGTCGAGACCTTCTCCGCCTCTGGTGCCGATAACCCTACGGCCTCCGCCGCTGAATCTTCTTCCGCATCTATATCCGTAACTGTCTCAAGTTCGTCAATGCTGGGTGTCTCGGGGAATCCTCCGGATTGCGACTCCATTGGATCGGACAGATCACTCTGCTGCTTCATTACTTGGCTTTGCGCGAGCAAAACCTCTTGACGCAACGCCTGCAGCGCCGCTTCCAAGGCATCCAGACGTTCGTGGATCCCCGTGAAATCCGGTGCCATCACTGAAGTTCCCGCCACCGGAATGGACTCCGTGGATTCGTTCTGCAAAAGGGAACTCGCCGGCTCTCCATACTCTTCCATTTCTTCTAGGAGAGGTTGTCGCTCAGCTTCGAGGAACGGCTGCTCACCCTCTTCTTCCTGCGCAAATACACAGACTGAGAGAGATAAAGCAATCCCGCACGCGAGTACGTTCCGTCGCACCGCGATCCAGGAACTTTGAAAGAAACTCACTCTTCTAAAATGATTTCGACACGGCGATTTTTCGCCCAAGCATCTTCATCCTGCCCAACTACAGCGGGAATCTCTTCCCCATAACTGACCCAACTCATCTGCTCTGCCAACACCCCTCGTTCCAGCATCATATCCACAACACTCTGTGCCCGACGCTCACCCAGCGCCAAATTGTAGGTCCGCGTCCCCCGCTCATCGGCATGCCCTTCCAGGCGAATGCGCAACGACCGTTTATCGGTCAATCGCGCCACAACGCGATCGACCACTTCAACGAAATTCGGAGTCACGACAACATCGTCGTAACCAAAGTAGATGATCATGGCGGGCGGCGCAATGACGCCACTTTCACTTTCACTTTCGCCGGCATCGGCATCACTCACCTCTTCTACTTCTTCCTCAATGGGAGCCGGTTCCGATTCGATGGCTTCCGCGCTGATGTTGCCTTCTTCATCAACGCCGCTGGTCACAACAGCCGCGCCTTCGTCCAGCAGCCCCAGATCTTCTATGGGATCAACGGATTCTTTCTCCGCACTCCCGCTACATGCAATCAGCGTCAGTGCCGCCATGCCCCACAGAACTGGTGCGGCAATTGACACTCCCAAACGTCGTTTCATGTGGACACGCCTTTGGCTATCGATAGGGGGACCATGCAGGTTCGCGAATGTTATTGTGAACCGTCTCAAGACGCTGCCGGATTATACCATTGTAACTTGACACAATCAGGACTTGCTCGCCGTTTTCCTGCATGCTCGAATAGATCAAACTTTGACTGTTTGGGGCAAATGAAGGACTCTCGTCCAGCCGGCCCGAAGACAATGGATACAAGGCGCCACTTTCCGGCTCATGCAAGGCCACACTATACCGCCCCTTGGCTGCCTGCACAAAAGCCACGTAGCGCCCATTGGCGGAGATGGCCGCGGCAGCGCTGAAGCGGGTTCGAATCGGCAGAAGTTGCGGTTCCCTCTCTCCCAGGCGTTGTCGATACAAGCGCGGATTTCCATCCCGGTCCGACGTGAAAACCAGTGCCTGACCATCCGGCTCCCAAGCCGGTTCCGTGTCAATTCCGGGATGGTGCGTCATGCGCGTCAGTTCACCCGTCCCAAGATCGCACAAGAAGATTTCCTGATTGTCCTTGACATTAATGGTCATGGCCATGGTCCGGCCATCCGGAGAAAATGCCGGCGCATTGGATGCAATGCCCCTGCGCGGCAACGGCCGACGAGTTCCCTGCCGGATATCCTGTAGATAAATCTGCCCGCGTCCCCGTTCCAACGACACGTAAGCAAGTTTTTTCCCGTCCGGCGACCACTCCGGCGACAGCAATGGCTCTGGCGATGACAGAATTGCGACCGGGTTGTGGCCGTCGACATCCGAGATGTACAGGTAGTATTTCAGATTGCGCCCGCGCCCGGCGCGACGCACATAGGCAAGCCGCGTATCAAAAGCCCCCGGCACATCGGTCAGGCCCTCATGCACGCTGTCGGCCACCCGATGCGCCAAACGGCGCCACAATCGCGCAGGCCCGGCCAATCGCTTGCCCGGCAACGCCTCTCCGGTTAACACATCCCAGACCCGATACGCCACCTCGATTCGGTCCTCCCCGGTCTTCAGCAACTGCGCACCAATAACATATTCGGCATCCGTATCGCTCCACTGCTCGGCATCAAAATGACGTGACTCCAGACTCTTGAGATCCTCCAAGTCGTGTTCCTTCATCAGGAACATTCCGCTTCGTGACAAATCTGCCGCCACCACTTCCACCACCTCCCGTGAGGACGCTCCGACTGCCGCCACCGCCACCGGAATCCCCGAGATTACGCCCTGCCGGATGTCCACGCGCAACTCTTCTTCCGATAGCGCGATGCCCGGCCACAACATCAGTGTGGCCAGCCCGAGCCACAGTCCCGTCCCTCGTTGCATCACTGCTTACTCTCCGGGATAAAAGGTCATAATCACTTTACTACGGAACATATCTGACGGCGCTTCCGGCAAGGGGCTCGCCCTCATGACCGCACTGCGCAACGATTCCTGCCACGCTTCTGATGCATCGCAATCGCGAATCTTGGCCGACAGCACTTTGCCCTCTTCGTTTTGCGACACCACCACCTCGCACGACTTGCGGCTAACCGTCGGAGGCTGTATCCATACGCGCTCAATGCGCTCCTTAATGGCTATCCTCCAGGCATCCATTTGACGCGCACGGAATTCTGCTTCCCGCTGCTCGGCAAGACGCTGTTTCTGTTTGCGCTCTGCGGCCGCTTTCTCAGCGCGCTCCAATTCCTCTTTGGCTTTCTTGGCCGCCGCTTCCGCGGCCTTGCGTTTGGCCTCCGCCTCACGTCTGCGCTTCTCTTCCGCTTTTCGCTTCTTCTCTGCCTCCGCAGCCTTGCGCTTTTCCTCCTCGCGCTTGCGTTTCTCGGCTGCCTTCCGTTTCTTTTCTGCCGCCGCTGCTTTTCGCTTCTCTTCCTGCTTGCGCTTCTTCTCTGCCGCCAAGCGCTCGGCCTCAGCGCGGGCAGCTTCCGCTTCGCGAAGCGCACGTTGATAAGCGTCCCGCCGTCGCTGCAGCTCGCGCGCATCCGCAGCCTGTATCCGGACCGCCTCCATTGTCGGAGAAGGCGCAATGTTGGATTGCGCCGGCATCGTGGTGAACTGCAATCCCACCACAATCAAGGCATGAACCAGAACCGCACCCAGCCATGCCCCACCAGTAATTCGGGTGTGCGAAATTTTCGGTCGACTTTCTTCGCTCACTGCTCTTCCAACGGAGGCTCTGTCAGCAGGCTCAGAGAAGTGACGCCCGCCTCATTCAATCGCGCAATCGTGCTGACCACCTCGCCGTAGGATAGGCGCGCATCGGCGCGCAGATAGAGTTCCTCATCCCCTCCCTGCTCCATCATGGCCTCAACCAATCCCGGCAAATCCGCTTCGTCGACATCGCGCGAGAAAAAGCCCTCGCGAATCAGACGAAACGCCCCATTTTGATCCATTTCAAGAACCAGAGGCTCCCGATACTCCGAAGGTTCCACCGGCTCGGAGGGCGCCCTTGGCAATTCGATCGTCACACCCTGTTGCATCAGCGGCGTCGCAATCATGAAGATCAACAGCAACACCAGCATGACGTCAATGTATGGAACGACATTGATCTGGGAAATCTGGCGACGACGGGTCATCGGAGTGTCTTACTGGCTGTCGCGTTGGCTGCTGCGGATAATGGTCTCGCGCTGCAACAGTACGGTGAATTCTTCAACAAAAATATCGTATTGCGCCATTAATTTGTCTACGCGCTCGACGTAATGGTTGTAAGCGACCACCGCAGGAATGGCTGCAAACAGGCCCAAAGCCGTCGCCACCAGGGCCTCGGAAATGCCCGGGGCAATAGTCGCCAGCATGGAGGCTCCGTGTGACGGATCCAGCGAATGAAACGCATTGATGATGCCCCAGACGGTGCCGAACAGACCCACGTAGGGACTCACCGAACCAATGGTCGCCAAGGTCGGCAACTGCACCTCGAGGTGTTCCGTCTGCTGCACCAGTTTCACTTTCATCTTGCGCTCCGAAACATGGGAGATGGTTTCCGCAGACAACTGCCCGCTGCGGCCCAGTTGCGTGTAGCCACGCAGGCCACTGCAAAACACTTCCTCAGGGAAGGTCTTCAATTCGCTTGCGCGCAACTTCTCGTACAACCGAAATAAATCAGCGCCTTCCCAAATTTGATCTTCGAACTCCTGCAGACTCTCCTGCTCCTTGCGCAGGACGCGCGATTTGTTGAAGATGATGGCCCAAGACACCAAAGAGGCAGCCCCCAACACCAACATCACCATCTGCACAATCAGGGAAGCCTGAGTGAACATGCTCATGACGGAAAAATCACCCATCGAATTTCGCTCCTTGTCGCATTTGCTCCGGTATTGCTGCCGGTCGTTCGGTTTCTGTATCAATGCAGGCAACGCGCACTTCGGCCGTTGCCAGGCATTCTTCATCGCGCCAGACGGATTGCGCAAAATCCAGCGACGCCGGTCCGCTGTCGCTCAACTCTGTACGCACCACTAAAGCATCATCCAAGTGCCCAGGGTTCAGGTAGCGCACACGAATCTCGCGCACGGCAAAAGCGCGTTTCTGCTCTCGCGCCACTTGCTCCAAGGAAATGCCATCTTCGCGCAACCACTCGGCGCGCGCTCGATCCAGATAGCGCACAATGGCCGCGTGGTACAGCACTCCCCCTGCATCCGTATCTTCGTAATACACGCGCACCGGGCAAGTCCTCATTTTCCGTCCGAATCCACCGACAGCGGCAGTTCTCCCGTCTCGGAGGCCGGAACCTTGAGATGCTCACGAGCACTGTCTGTGGCCACCCGACCTCGCGGCGTGCGCATCAGAAAACCTGACTGAATCAGATAGGGCTCCACCACGTCTTCAAGCGTCCCGCGCTCCTCATTGATTGCGGCAGCAATGTTGTCGATGCCCACCGGACCGCCGCGGAATTTGGTGACGATCGTGCGCAAGTATTCTCGGTCCAACTCGTCGATACCGCAACGATCCACGTTCATGAACTCCAATGCCTGGCGGGCCAAATCCGCGCTGATTTTGCCATCCGCACGCACCTCGACATAATCACGGACACGCCGCAACAGACGGTTTGCAATACGCGGGGTGCCGCGGGAGCGTCGGCCGATCTCTTCCGCACCATCCGTATCAATGGTAATTCCCAGAATTCCGGCGGAACGCAGAACAATTTGCGCTAACTCCTCCGGCGTGTAGAAGTTCAATCTCCCTGTAATGCCGAAACGCGACAGCAAGGGCGCCGTCAGCAATCCCGCCCGGGTGGTGGCACCGACCAAGGTGAACTCCGGCAGGTCAATCTGAATCGAGCGCGCCGCCGCGCCCTCGCCAATCATCAGATCGATCTGGCGATCTTCCAGCGCCGGATACAAAATTTCCTCCACCGCCGGCTGCATGCGATGAATCTCATCAATGAAAAGCACATCACCCGGTTGCAGACTGGTCATGATTGCCGCCAGGTCGCCGCTGCGCTCCAGAACCGGTCCAGAAGACTGGCGCAACTGCCCTTCCATTTCGTGCGCAACAATATGCGACAGCGTCGTCTTGCCCAGCCCCGGAGGGCCGTAGACCAGCACATGATCCAATGCGCCCTCGCGGCGGCGCGCCGCCTCGATGTACAACCCCAACTGCTCGCAGAACTCAGGCTGCCCCACGAAATCCTCCAACCGCTTGGGGCGAACACTACGCTCCTGCACCCGCTCCTCGAGAGTGCTTTCGCGGTCCAGAAGTCGGGGTTCGTTCATCGCAAACTTGCCTGCAGCGCCTGACGAATCAGATCCTCAGTGCTCAACTCATCGCTTTCGACTGCAGCCACCATACGCTGCGCTTCGGCCGGTTTCCAACCCAAGTTAATCAATGCGCGAACCGCATCGCCGATGGGCGATGGCGTATCGTCCTCGGCCTCCGAAGAGAGAACACGTTCTCCCAGCATGTCCCTGAGTTCCAGCAACAGGCGCTGAGCCGTTTTCTTGCCGATGCCCGGAACCTTCACCAGGGCATCCACATCGCCTCTACTGACATGCAAGCGCAGACGGGTCTCCGGCAAAGCCGACAGAATCGCCAGCGCTGTTTTCGCGCCGATGCCGGAAATTCGCATCAACCGGCAAAACATTTGACGCTCCGCGGCATCAGCAAAACCGTACAGGGTCTGGGCATCTTCCCGCACTACCAACAACGTGTGGAGAACGACCTCTTGATCGCTCGGGGGCAGTTTATCAAACGCCGACATGGTCGCCAAAACCTGATAGCCAACCCCCCCGACTTCGATATCCAACTCCGGCGGATTGCGGCGCGTCACCACGCCGCGCAAATAACTGATCACGACACCAACTCCTGCAGCGATGTCCCCTGATTGTGCGCATGGCACAGAGCCAAACCCAAAGCATCCGCCTCATCCGCCTGCGGCGGTGCGCTCAGGTTCAACAGCAGCTGCACCATGAAATTCACCTGATCCTTCTCCGCTTGCCCCAGTCCGGTGATGCTGCGCTTCATCGCCCGCGGTGAATATTCATGCACTTCCAGATCGCACAATGCGCAAGCGCTAATCAATGCGCCCCGGGCCTGTCCCAGTTTGAGTGCAATGCCGCTGTTGAGTGCCACAAAGGAAGTCTCGATCGAGACACAATGCGGCTGATGCACTTCTAATTGTCCCCCGAGTTCCCGGTGCAGATGTCCCAGACGCGACGCCATCGACCCTTTCGGAGGGCGAATTTGTCCGCTGGCGATATAACGGTGCCGATGGCCATCCGTCTCGATTACGCCATAGCCCGTACAGCGCAAACCCGGATCGATGCCCAGAATTCGAAACATGCTCAATTCTCGTCCTGCGGCGCGGGAAGACTGGCGTTGACATAAACGTCCTGCACGTCGTCCAGTTCATCCAAATGATCCAACAACTTCTGCACGCTCTGTGCCTGAGAATCTTCCAACTCCATCAACGTCTGCGCGCGCATCGTAACTTCAGCGTGATCCGGAACCAGACCCGCTTCGCTCATCGCATCCTTGATCGCAAGAAAGTCCTGCGGGCGCATCAGCACTTGCAAAGAATCATCCTCCAGCGCTTCCACATCCTCTGCCCCTGCCTCAACCGCCGCCTCCATAACGGCATCGGCATCCGTCCCCGGAGCGTACATCAAAATGCCAAACGCATCGAACAGATAGGTCACCGAACCGTTGCTGCCAAGACTACCGCCATGTTTGGTCAGCGCATGCCGGATTTCGGAGACGGTCCGGTTGCGGTTATCGCTCAGACAGTCAATCAGGACCGCAACTCCTCCAGGGCCATAACCCTCGTACCGGATTTCTTCATAGGAGGCATCATCCGCATCACCACTGCCTCGCTTGATTGCGCGGGCCAGTGTGTCTTTCGGCATATTGGCTGCTTGCGCCTTGTCGAGCGCCAGTCGCAATCGAGGATTGTCGTCGGAGTTGGGACCGCCCGTGCGCGCCGCCACCATCACTTCCCGGATCAGCTTGGAGAAAAGTTTGCCGCGCTTGGCATCCTGTCGCTTCTTGCGATGCTGGATGTTGGCCCATTTGCTGTGTCCCGCCATGGTCGCGCGTATCAATAATGCCGTCGCAAATCTTAACAGTCCGTCCGTGAAGGGATGGGAACCCAATCCAGAATCGCCTGACGATTGGTATAGGAAGAAGCCCGCCTCGCCGCATCCACGCGCGGCATCCAAGCATATTCCGCGTGTTCCTGCATGTCCAATTGCACCGGGCACGGCTCGGCAACAGCCAGCCGAAACAAGTGTTCGCGATTCTGCGTGACTCCAGGCTCATAACGCTCGCGGAAAATTTCATAGATCTCGAACATGCGACTGCTGCTGCAATCCTCCAAGCCCCGGGCGTCCAAACCGGTCTCCTCTTTCAACTCTCGCCGTGCTGCATCAATTGCCTCTTCGCCCCACTCCAGACTTCCCGTTACCGACTGCCAGAAAGTCGGCGGCTCATGACGGCGCAACATCAGCACCTGACCGTCTTCGCTATAGACCAGGACCAGTACGGATTCCGGGCGCTTGTAGCGCGACTCGGTCATGAGCGCGACTCCGTCCGACTTAACTGCAATTCACGCAACTGATCCTCCTCCACGCGTTCCGGAGCTCCGGTCAGCAGACAATTCGCCGTCTGCGTCTTGGGAAAGGCGATGACGTCCCGAATCGCTGTCGCACCAGCCAACAACATGACGATACGATCAAAACCAAAAGCGATGCCTCCATGCGGCGGGCAGCCGTAACGCAACGCATCCAGGAAAAAGCCGAATTTGGCGCGCGCCTCTTCAGCCTCAATCCCCAGCAACTCAAATACAGCCTCCTGCATCTCTGACTGGTGGATGCGAATTGAACCGCCGCCGATCTCAATACCGTTGATCACCATGTCGTAAGCCCGTGCAAGTGTCCCACCAGGATTAGCGTGCAGTTGCGCGACATCTTCGACCGCGGGCGCCGTGAACGGATGGTGCATGGCCTGCCAGCGCTTGGTCACAGGGTCCTGTTCCAGCAACGGGAAATCCACCACCCACAAAGGCCGCCAACTTTCTTCCATCATCTCCAAGTCTTCTGCCAAAGTCCCTCGCAGGAAAGACAGGGAGGCATTCACAATGTCGGCACGGTCGGCCCCAAACACCAACAGATCTCCATCTTCGGCGCCCGTACGCTGCAAAATTCCGGCAATCGCGTCATCCGGAAGAAACTTGAGAAACCCTGCCTGCAAACCGTCACGTCCCTGGCTGACCTGGTGGCACTTGATGTAGGCCATTCCTTTCGCGCCATACGGCTTGAGAGATTCGGTATAAGCATTAATCTGTCCCAGACTCATCTCAGCTGCTTCGGGAATGCGAATTGCGGCGACCCGGCATCCGGCGCGACCTGCAGGCTCGCGAAATACTTTGAACTCGACGTCAGTCAACAAGTCCGCCACATCCACCAGCTCCAGATCGCGAATTCGCAAATCCGGCCGGTCCGTGCCAAAACGTTGCATCGCCTCAGCATAAGTCAAGCGCGCAAATTCCGGCAGCGGCTCCTCAATCAGCGCGAACAACTCGCGCACCATGCCTTCCATGATCTGCAGAATCTCAGGTTCCTGCAAAAACGAAGTCTCAATATCAATCTGCGTGAATTCCGGCTGTCGGTCCTGCCGTGGGTCTTCATCGCGAAAGCAGCGCACAATCTGGTAGTATCGATCCATTCCACCCATCATCAGCATCTGCTTGAACAATTGCGGAGATTGCGGCAGCGCAAAAAAGGACCCTGCATGGGTCCGGCTCGGCACCAGATACTCGCGCGCACCCTCCGGAGTCGCCCGGGTCAACATCGGTGTCTCGACTTCAATGAAATCCTGGTCGGCGAGATAGCGACGAACCGCCGCCGCCGCCGCCGCCCGCAGGCGCAGGCGCTCCTGCATCACGGGGCGCCGCAATTCCAGATAGCGAAAGCGCAAGCGATGATCCTCATGAACCTGGGGATCATCCAACTGGTACGGAGGCGTCTCTGAGGGGTTCAGTACCGCCAATTGCTCGCACACCACTTCAACATGCCCGGTCGGCAAGGTTTCATTGATGGTGCCTTCCGGGCGCTCCCGAACCGTCCCTTGCATCTCCAGTACGAATTCCGTACGCACCTGTTCGGCAAGCGCAAACAATTCGGTCTGCTCTGGATTGACCACCACCTGCAACATTCCAGTGTGATCGCGCAGGTCGATAAAGATGATGCCACCATGATCACGCCGGCGATTGACCCAACCGCATACGCGCACGGTGTCGCCGATATGTTCTTCCCGGACGGTGCCGCAATAGCATCGTTCGCTGCTTGGGTTCATGTGTTGCTCTCGAATGCGATTTGAGCCAGTCGCAGACCAGGATTGAAGGGGCGCATCAGACAGGCTCCAGCGATCGTATGACGCCTATTGTGCCAGCAGCATCAAGAATGTGCGCGCCTACGACCTGCCTTCTTCGCTCCACGCGGGGCGAAGGCCCAAGTGCAAGTGTGATGGATCAGGGAGAGAACGAAGAACCGCAGCCGCAAGTAGTCGTGGCATTGGGATTGCGAATCACGAATTGCGCCCCTTCCAGTCCTTCGGTGTAATCGATCTCCGCGCCGACCAGATACTGAAAACTCATCGGATCCACCAGCAAGGTCACACCACAGTTCTCCACTTCGGTATCGCCATCCTGAATGTTCTCATCGAAGGTAAACCCGTACTGGAACCCGGAGCATCCGCCGCCGCTGACGAATACCCGCAATTTGAGGGCGTCGTTCTTCTCCTCTTCAATCAGGCTTTTGACCTTGGCCGCTGCTGCGTCCGTGAAGATCAATGGCGCCGCATCCGCGAGCGCATCTGGAGCAATCGCAACATCCGTCATGGTATCTCCCGCAATAGCAATTGTTATCGCGCATTCATTTTAACATGTCAAGCCCAAATTACTGTTCCTTGATCTCCGAGCTAATCAGATTTTTGGCGTTTTTGGCCGAATGGGCGAGGCGGGGAGGAGGTTTTTGG
>RKRZ01000192.1 GCA_007571105.1 Gammaproteobacteria bacterium | reverse complement strand
GCGCATTTGCGTGACCCCCGGAAGGTTTCAGCGCCCTCGGATATTGAGGATCGCCGCATGGCGATCTACCGTCGCCTGTTTTTGAACAATGTGTGCAGTCTGATTGAACGCATGTTCCCGACACTTGCCGAAATCCTTGGCAGTGAAACTCTAAAGGAGTTGTGCTACGACTTCTACTCCCAACATTGCTGCCGCACTCCCTACTTTCATCAGATTGGCCTGGAGTTTGTGCAGTATCTCACGGAGAACTCCCCATCCCTGATTGAAGATTTTCCGTATCTGGCCGAGCTTGCCGATTACGAATGTACGAAAAGACAGGTCGACCTCAATGACGATGGGCAGGACACAATCAATTTGATTGAACCGGAGAAAGACCAAGACCTGCTGGACCATCCCCTCGTCCTGTCTGCCTCACTGAACCTGAAAGTTTATGAATGGCCGGTACATCAAATTGAGCAGAATTCGGAAATTCCGGACGCTCCCCCTGCCACCCCCACTTCTCTGCTTATCTTCAGAGACCGTGAGATGAAGGTACAGGTGATTGAACTCGACTTCGCCAGTGCGCGACTTCTGCTCGGCTTGCAAAGCCAACCCGAACTCAATGCGCGAGCCCACCTGGATGCCATATTGTCCGAATCGGATCAGGCCCCAAGCGACACCATCAACCGTGGGGCAATGGAAATGCTACGTTCCCTGCAAAATCACGGCATCATCCGTGGCATTCAGCTCCATTGAAAAGATAAGACGCTGCTAGATCATCTCCCGGCGTTTGACCTGCTTGTACTGAAAATCACCACGAACCCATTGCTGCACCAGTCTCCAAATCTCCCGCAGAGAGACCCGCTGTTCCATCGCATCGTACAGCGCCAGGAAAAATCCGGGTTGGCGCAACGGGTCTATTTGAGTCTCGCCGTAGTGCTGATACTGGCGGATGAATTCCGCGTACAGCAATTCTTGCGTATCGTCCGACAGCATTCGAGGACGTCCTCGTGTCTGCCGGCCATGCATCTCTCTGGCCTCGGCATAAAGTTCGCAACTCATCCCGTAATAGCGCGTCATCAGATCACGCGGCGCACCTGCCTGAATCAATTGCGTACATTGCCGAATCCATAAAGCAATCGACGACGCTGAATCAATCGCGCGTTCCATATGGGTCTGATCAATCTCAACAGTCGCGAAATCCCAAAAATGGCGCGCCGTCCCCTGCATCACCGCAAACGGCATAAGACTGATGTATTCCGCCTGAACCGGACTGATTCCGATCTCGCACAACAGATCTCGCTGATTGTCCCGATACAGGTTTGTAATGTAATGACACAGATGCAGAAACAGATCCGCCTCTCGACAAAAGGCACCCGATAATGAATTCTGCTTTAGAAGTTTCTGGACGCGCTCAATACATGCACGTAATCTACTGAAATTCAAGCGGAAACTTGAAAAGCATCCCGATAAATCACCGAGGATGTTGCATTCAAACTGGGATAAGCTCCCGATTTTCAAGGCCTGTCGGCGACTGAGGCCCAAAGGCTTCAAAGCCGTCCAATCCTGAGCATGACAGCAATTGGAAATAAAGTGAAGCAACGCCTGTTGCGCGATGTTGTTGACAATTCTCATAGCAGGATCTCCATCGCTGGCGCGAGCCCGCTATGCCACACCCGAAAGTGTGGAAATGAAATCTTAACGACAACATACTACTGACAAGCTCATGCCAACTTATGAGGGAGGGGGTCGAACGAGAACAACAGTTCCTTGTCCGTCCCATTGACAAGGCCAATCACTGCGATACCCCTTTCTGCTGGCCAACAAGCCCGGCGATTCCCCTCCTAGTCTGGTCGCGCAAGGCCATTTGTGTCATTCCGATTAATCAAAAGTCCATAAAGGGACATCCGACTGCTAATGTACCGAATGGAAATACATTGTCAAATCTGAGTCTTGTCTCATACAGGATTAGCATGAAAAGGAGATGTGATTTCTCTATGTTTTTTGTCTCGGAAATCTCGTGGAGGCTATCCAGAAATCGTACGGACACAGCGGAACACTCAAAAATCCATCCTGCGGTATAGTGTTAAGTTGAACTTTTCGCCACTGCCATGGAAGAAATCTGCATCCGCGGAGCCCGAACACACAATCTCGCGGACATTAATCTGGAAATCCCGCGCGATCGGCTGACCGTGATTACCGGCCTGTCCGGGTCCGGGAAATCCTCTCTCGCCTTCGATACCATCTTCGCCGAAGGCCAACGCCGCTACGTGGAATCTCTCTCCGCGTATGCCCGCCAATTCCTCGCCCGCATGGAGAAGCCTGATGTTGACAGCATCGAAGGGCTTTCCCCGGCCATTTCCATCGAACAGAAAAGCGCCTCACACAACCCGCGCTCGACAGTCGGCACCATTACCGAGATCCATGACTATTTGCGCCTGATGTATGCCCGCGCCGGCATTCCGCGTTGCCCCACTCACGGCCACAGCCTACAAGCACAAACCGTCAGCGAAATGGTTGACCATGTCCGCGCTCTGCCGGAGGGCCAGCAAATTCTGATTGTCGCACCCGTCGTCCGCGATCGCAAAGGCGAACACCAGGAACTCCTGCACTCCTTACTCACCCAAGGTTTTCTACGTGCGCGCATTGACGGTGCGGTGCGCGAACTGGAAGAGCCGATTCGCCTCGATTTGCGCCGCAAGCACACCATCGAGGTCGTCGTTGATCGGGTCAAGGTGCGTCCGGGCATCCGCAGCCGACTGGCCGAATCCTTTGAAACTGCGCTGCGCCTGGGGCACGGCGTCGCTTGCGTCACTCACCCGGAGAAAGCAGAACCCGACACCACCTTCTCAAGCCAGTACGCCTGTCCCGAATGCGGTTACAGCCTGAACGAACTGGAGCCGCGCTTGTTTTCCTTCAACAGCCCTATCGGTGCCTGTCCACAATGTGACGGGCTGGGCACCAAAACCTTTTTCGACGAGGCCAAGGTAGTACAGGCAGAACTGTCTCTGCGAGCCGGCGCCATTCGTGGATGGGACGCCCGCAACACCGTCTACTTCAGCATGCTCACTACCCTCTCGAATCACTACGGCTTTTCGTTGGACGCCCCTTTCAAAACACTGTCCTCCCAGGCGAAGGATGTCTTGTTGCATGGCTCCGGAGAAGAGTTGTTGACGTTTCGCTATAGCGGACACAACGGTCGTAGTTTTCGCTCACGGCATGCGTTCGAAGGAGTTCTGTCCAGCATGAAGCGACGCTATCGGGACACGCAATCCAGTGCCGTCCGCGAAGAATTGTCCCGCTATCTCAGCCACAGCGACTGCCCCCACTGCGACGGCGAACGCCTCAATGAAGCGGCACGCCATGTCTTCATCGACAACATGACTCTGCCTCACCTGCAACACCTGTCCATTTCGGAGACCCTGGATTTCTTCACGCGCCTGAAACTCGACGGTCATCGCGCCAAGATCGCTGAGAAGATTGTCTCGGAAATTCAGCAACGCCTGCAGTTTCTGGTCAATGTCGGCCTTGATTACTTGAGTCTGGAACGCCGCGCCGAAACCTTGTCCGGCGGCGAGGCGCAGCGCATCCGTCTCGCTAGTCAAGTCGGAGCCGGACTGGTCGGCGTCACTTATATTCTGGACGAACCGTCAATCGGATTGCACCAGCGCGCTAACGACCGATTGCTGAACACACTGACGCACC
>RKRZ01000125.1 GCA_007571105.1 Gammaproteobacteria bacterium | reverse complement strand
TCATGCGCGGGCAGTGAGGATTCGCTCACTGCCCGCGCATGAACAACTTGTCCAGTTGATCGACGCTCAATTGCACCCAAGTGGGCCTACCGTGATTGCACTGCCCGGAACGTTCCGTCTCTTCCATATCTCGAAGCAAGGCATTCATTTCATCGAGCGTTAACTGGCGCCCGGCTCTCACGGCGCCATGACACGCCATCGAAGACAACAACTCGTTTTCTTTCTCTTCAACGCGCCGAGAACTTCCATGTTCCAGAAGGTCCGCCACCACATCCCGAACCAAAGCCACCGGGTTGGCGCGCGACAGCAAGGATGGAACGGCCCGAATCAGCACCTGGGTCGGCCCCGCCTGATCCAATTCAATTCCGACGTTCAGTAATGTCTCTTGATGTTCCTCGATGCATGCCATCTCGGCTTCGCTCAAGTTCAAGCTTTGTGGGACTAACAAAGGCTGGCGACGAACTTCCTGCCCTTCTCGCGCCGCCTTGAGCCTTTCGTAGGTTATCCGCTCATGTGCGGCGTGCATGTCCACCAACACCATGCCCTGCTGATTCTCGGACAAGATGTAAATGCCATGCAACTGTGCCCGGGCATAGCCCAGTGGAGGAAGTTCCTCCGCCTCATCCGGATGCGATTCGACACTCGCCCGTACAGACGACATGGAGGATTCGGTCTCTGGCTGCTTGCGAAGCGATAAGGGAGCCTGAGTTGCCTGAGGATTTTCATTGGTCAGCGTGCGGAAGTGATCCGCATTGTGTCCCGCATCTTCCGGGCGCACCGCGCCAATCGCCTCGACAACGCCTCGTGTCAGAAACGGGTGAATCCTCCAGGATTCCCGAAAGCGCACCTCCATTTTGGTGGGGTGCACATTGACATCCACCGCCCCGTCCGGCAGCTCCAGATACAACACATAACAAGGGTGTCGCTGTCCGTACAAAACATCTGCATACGCCTGCCGAACCGCATGAGACACCATCTTATCTCGTACAAAGCGCCCATTGATGTACAGATACTGCTGATCGGGCTGGCTGCGCGAATAAGTCGGCAAGCCCAGCCAACCATACATGCGAGCATCCCCATCGACGGCCTCGCCAAATACCGATTGTTCCACAAAATCCGGGCCCAACACCGCCTCCAGGCGAGCCGCCTCCGTCACACCATCACACACAGCCGGATAGGACAATTGCATGCGGCCGTCGTGGGATACTTCAAACTCGACTGCCAAATTGCTAAGCGCCAGTCTGCGCACTGTTGTCGCAATGTGTTTCCACTCCGTCGCAGGTGTGCGCAGGAACTTGCGCCGCGCAGGAGTGTTGTAGAACAAGTCATGGACTTCTACCGTGGTTCCCGAGGCATGAGCCTGTGCGACCACATCTTCCGGCGACTCCGGAATTAATTGCCAGCCGTGCGTATCTCCGGACACGGCAGAAATCAACTTCAGCCGAGACACTGACGCGATGCTGGGCAAAGCCTCGCCCCGAAAACCCAAGGTCTCAAGCCGCCACAAATCATCCGCGCAATTCAGCTTGGAAGTTGCATGACGGGCCAGAGCCAAAGCCAATTCTTCTTTCGGGATGCCGCAACCATTGTCGGTCACTGTCAAGCGGCGTATGCCCCCCTCTTCCACTTGAATACGAATCTCAGTCGCGCCTGCATCCAAGGCATTTTCAACCAGTTCCTTGACCACAGCGGCCGGACGCTCAATAACCTCTCCCGCTGTGATTTGATTGACTAGAGCCGCTTCAAGTCTCCGTATCGGCATTCAACTCTCTCCACTCACCTGCAGATTATGATACTTCGAAATGGTTCAGACTATCGATCATTGGCATGGGCATCTTCTTTGTCTTCCCGGGCGAATATCTCTGCATCTTCTCGAAATGCCTTGAACTCCAGCATATTGCCTGCCGGGTCCCGGACAAAGGCTGTACCCTGTTCTCCTGGTTTGCCTTGAAAGCGAATCGTCGGCTCCAGCGCAAAATCCACGTGGTACTCGCGCAAATGATCCATTAACACCTCCCAATCCTGCCAGCGCAGAATCATTCCAAAGTGCGGCACCGTAATGTCATTTCCATCTACCGGATTGCTGCCCTCGTTCCTCTTCGCATCAATCAAATGGGCCGTCAACTGGTGCCCCATAAACTCAAAGTCAATCAATCGTTCGCAACCGCGCCCAATACGGCATTGCAACACGCCTCCATAAAACGCTGTCGCTGCAATCAGATCGTCGACAGGAATTGCCAAATGGAACCGAGGATATGCCGTATTCATTGACGAACCGGATGGCGTAAATAAGTAGGTTGCGCATCTTCCACAGCAACGCCCTGATCTTTGGAATAGGTCCGCAAAGCCAAATCCAACACGGCTTGCGCATCCGGCCGTGCAGCTGCATCGAAAGTTCGCACGCGTGCAATCAGCGCGGGCGCCAATTCCGACAAGTCCCAGCCGTTCCCTCCTCCAATCCAATCCCCGGAAAGCGCTTCCAGAAGCGCAGGGAGTTCGGTGATGGAATCGAGACGTTCTTCCTGCACCACACGCAAAGCATCTGCGGCTATTTCATAGGCGCCCCAGTAAACCTGTCCCAATCGCGCATCCATAACTGCAAGCACCTGCCCTCCACATTCGTGCCCCAGTCGCCAGGCTAGCGCAGAAAGTGAAGAGACCGGCCACAATCGTGCGCCACTTGCCACCGCAATTCCCTGCGCAATTGCCGTCGCCACCCGCACTCCGCTGAATGTGCCGGGCCCGCAACCAAACGCGACCGCGTGCACACCGCCTGCCTCCTTATTCGATTCCTCGAATATGGCATCAATCTGCCCCATCAGAACCTGCGTGTGCTCTCGGGGAGCCAATGCCTTTCGGACGTGCAGCACCCCATCACTCGACAATGCTGCCGAGCACAGGTCGGTCGATGTCTCCAATGCCAGAATAGTGAGGTTTTCGCTCATTACTGCAGTGTCTCAAGAAATTTTGAGGCTTCCGAAAAATCATTAGTTATCCGCATGTTAGGAATGCTTTGTAATAAAGTGCTCCCATAACTTCTGGTATGAAGCCGCGGGTCTCCAACCACAATCAGCCCACGATCAGAAATACTGCGAATCAAACGCCCACACCCCTGCTTGAGCATCAGGGCGGCACGGGGCAATTGCAGGCGGGTAAACGGATGATCTCCTTGCACTTCGACATGTTGCGCCCGGGCCTTGAAAAGCAGGTCGTGGTGTGATTCAAAAGGGATTTTGTCAATAATCACACAACTCAGGGCCGGCCCTACAACATCCACTCCCTCCCAGAAACTGATTGAACCAAGCAAAATCGCATCTTCTGACGAGGCAAATTTCTGCAACAGCAGATGCTTTTGATCCTTGCCTTGACGCAACAATACACAATCCAAGCGCGGCTCCAACCATTCCGCCGCAAAATTCATGGCACGCAGGCTGGTAAACAGCATGAATGTGCGCCCATGCAATTGTTGCAACAGTGGCAGCACTGATTCCAGTAAAAGTTCCGTATATTCCCGATCATTCGGGTCCGGCAGGTTCGGCGGTTGATACAGCAATGACTGGCGTTTGAAATCAAACGGACTGTCGAGTTGTAGCGTGTCTACATGCTCCGTATTCAACCCCAGTTGTTGCATGAAATAGTCAAAAGTTTTCCCCACCGACAATGTTGCAGACGTATAGACCCAACGCGAAGGATAGTTTTTGCGAGCCGCAATAAGCTCCTCACTAAAATCAATCGGTGTGCTGTGCAATTCAAAGCTGTTTTTCCTGAACACCAGATATTCGCAGCAGCCCACCGCGCCACTGGGCCAGTCAGAAAATATGCGCGCCAAGGCTTCGGCGCGCATCAGAAGATTCTCCAAGTCCGGATTTTCCTCCGGCAATTCTCGCGCTTCGGCCTTCAATATCTCCAAGAGTTGCCGCAATTGATGTTTCAAATGCTCCGTCTTTGCAGAAAAATTTTCCGGTGGCGGCAGGCGCTCATTATTCTCTGGGTTCCCGCACAACTCTTTGAGTTGCGTATGCGTCTCGTTCAACGCAGCTTGCAAGGCGTTGACTGAGGCGCCAATGATGGCTCGGTGCTTGCCGACTTCTTCGTCTTTCTTCTGCGTAAACTGCTTTGCATCGCGGATCAAGGCCTGAATTTTCGCCGAACTCCCCTGTTCGCTCCATGCCTGTTCCAGCGCTCCCATCAATCGGTGCGCCTCATCAAATACCAGAGCTTCAAAACTCGGCAGGCATTCCGACCCTTCACGCTCTCGCATAACCAAATCAAACGCAAATAAATGATGGTTGGTGATCACCACGTCCGCCTGGTACGCCCGTTTGCGTGCCTTATAGACATGGCAATCGTCGTACTCCGGACACTTAACTCCCAAACAGTTGTCTTCGGTTGAGGTAATCGCGGATTTCAGCGTCTCGTCTCCCGGAACATTCATTTTGGCCACGTCTCCGTCGCGTGTTTTTGCCGCCCATTCCTGCAACTGCTGATTCACAGCACCGCGCTTATGCCCGACGTAATCCTGAAAACGGTGCAGGCAAAGATAATTATTGCGCCCTTTCAGCACATGGACTTTGCCGGCGTAACCGGATGCCTGAATCGCAATCGGCAAATCTTTTTCAAACAACTGGTCCTGAAGGTGGCGGGTACCCGTTGAAATCAGGGTTTTCTTCGCGAAAGTCAAAACCGGCAGAAGATAGCCCAAAGTCTTGCCAACCCCGGTTCCCGCTTCGACCACCAATGCACGATTCTGTTGCAGCGCTTGCCATGTGGCAGACGCCATTTCCAATTGTTCGTCTCGAACTTCATATCCGAGAATTTGCTCGGCCAACTCTCCGTGCGCCGAAAACGCTGAATGCGCGTCAAATTTCTGCTGGGCCACAAGCCTCACGCATCCTCAAGCAACACCACCACGTGGGCAGCAATCCCTTCCGCTTGCCCAACCGCACCCAAACCTTCATTGGTTGTCGCCTTGAAATTGACGCAACCCATTTCTACTGACAGCAACTGAGCTACGTTTTTCCGAATAGCCTCTCGGTGTGGATTCAATTTGGGTTCTTCCGTGATGACCGTCACATCCACGTTCCCAACTTTCCAGCCGGCCGCCTGTACTTCGGATAAGGTCTGTTCCAGCATTTTCGAACTCTGCACGCCCAACCAACGCGGGTCCGTATCCGAGAAATGCTGCCCAATATCTCCCAAAGCCGCTGCACCCAGCAGGGCGTCAATCAGCGCATGCAAAATGACATCGCCATCTGAATGCGCGCGTACCCCCCGGGCATCAGGAATTGAAACGCCTCCCAGCCAAAGCTCGCCCGAGCCTTCGAAGGCATGAATGTCATAACCGTGTCCAATACGCATCATCCGGGTCCTCTTGCAGTATTTGCTCAGCCCTGGCCACATCCTCCGGCCAGGTTACCTTGATATTGTGTTCGCCGCAACGCAACAATTGCGGCGCATGACCGCAATGCTCCATCGCACTGGATTCATCCGTGACCTCCTCCAACTCCTCCATCGCCCGCTGCAATGCCTCTCGCAGTATTTTGAGTCGAAACATTTGCGGAGTCTGGGCGCGCCACAAATTCTTTCGATCGACCGGCTGAAGAATGCGCCCATCGTCGGTGGCGCGCTTGAGACTGTCCGTCACTGGAACCGCCAGCAAGGAGCCCTGCTCGTCCGGCTCTTGCAGTAAAACTTCGATATCCGATTTCCAGACGCAAGGCCGCGCGACATCATGCACCATAACCCAGCAGTTCTCTGCAGCTTGATTCGACACCGCCTCCAGACCTCGCAACACAGATTCCGCGCGCGTCGCCCCACCTTCCGTTTCCAGAAAACCCATCTCAGTCGGCAGCATCAGCGGTGCCTCGGCTGTATTCTCACCAGCCGGCAACAACAAAGTCACACTCTGGATAGCGGGATAGCACAAAGCGAACGGGCGCACGGCGTAATCGACCAGTCGCCGCCCCATCAACGGCACACGCCACTTGGGGGTTCCGAAGCGCAAGCCAGAGCCTGCCCCTACCACTACCGCATGAACTTCGTCCTGCATCATCCGTCATCATGGACCGTCCGAAGGCGCCGGCTCCTCCTCGGTCACCGAACCCGGATCAATCAATTGATAAAACTCCTCATCCTCTCGGATCATGCCGAGTTTCTCCCGAGCCAAACCCTCGATGCCCGCCAAACCTTCTCGCAAATCTTGCAGATCTGATGCCAGCAGGCGATTGCGTTCCAGCAATTCCGCATTCTCCTGCTTGAGACGCTGATATTCCCCTGCCTGATGCCACATGTCCAACAGACCTCCTCGCCCGGCGACCAGATAGTACAACAGCACCAGCAGCAGACATGCCAAGGTCCAGGTCAACCAGCGCATTCCATATTGGCTCTCACTCATCTTGCTGCAATCAATGATCCAAACGCATCCTTTCCGGCATAAATTCCCTGCGCCCCCAACTCTTCCTCAATGCGCATCAGTTGATTGTATTTCGCCACTCGGTCCGAACGGGACATTGCGCCGGTTTTAATCTGCCCTGCTCCGCACGCCACCACCAAATCTGCAATTGTGGTGTCTTCCGTCTCCCCCGAGCGATGCGAGATAACTGCGCGGTAGTCCGCCTCATGCGCCATTTGAATGGCTTCCAGAGTCTCTGTCAATGTGCCAATCTGGTTGAGTTTTATCAAAATGGCATTGGCAATGCCCTGCTCGATGCCTTGGCGAAAAATTTCCGTATTGGTCACGAATACGTCGTCGCCAACCAACTGCACGCGCTCCGACAATTCCTGCGTCAGGAGTTTCCAGCCCTCCCAATCCGTTTCCGCCATCCCATCCTCGATCGACAGAATGGGGTATTGATCCACCCAATCGCACAGCAAAGCGGCCAATTCCGCAGAATCAAAACTTCGGTTTTCCGAATCAAGGTGATAGCACCCATCCCGATAAAACTCGGAACTCGCCAGATCCAGACCAATCCAGATGTCCTCGCCAGGACTGAACCCGGCTCCCTCAATTGCCGCAATCAAAACTTCGACCGCCTGCACATTGCTATGAAGGTTCGGCGCAAAACCTCCTTCGTCTCCGACCGCCGTGCTCAACCCCCGCTCGCGCAAGTCGCTCGCTAGCTGGTGGAACACTTCTGCCCCCCAGCGCACCGCCTCCTCTATCGAATCTGCCGCAACCGGCATCAGCATGAATTCCTGCATATCGACGCTGTTGACGGCATGCGCCCCGCCATTGAGTACATTGATCATCGGCACGGGAAGTCGCCATGTATCCGCCGTGCTCAAGTAGCGATACAGGGGTTCATTCCGATCGCGTGCTGCCGCATGTGCGCAAGCTAAAGAAACCGCCAAGATTGCATTAGCGCCCAAGCGCCCCTTATTGTCGGTGCCGTCGAGTTCGATCATGCGACGATCGATTGTTTCCTGATCATCCGCATCCATGCCGTGGAGCGCCTCGCGCAATTCCCCATTGACATGGGCAACCGCTTTGCGAACTCCCTTGCCGTCGAAGTAATCCACGTCGCCATCACGCAATTCCAGAGCTTCCCGCACTCCTGTAGAGGCTCCGGAAGGCACCGCCGCCCGACCGGAAGCTCCGGTCGACAGCACCAGCTCTGCCTCAACCGTGGGGTTGCCGCGTGAATCGATGATTTCGCGGCCGTGAATAGAGATGATTTCAGACATGGATCGCAGTGCCAGTCAATCGCAAGCAGGCCGCACGTTCATTGTACAAAAATGCCTAAAACTAGCGTCCCGTAAATCTCCCCGCAAGACGGCTCCACCAGCCTCCAATCTGTTCCACGCCTTGACCGAAATGCTGGCGGAATTTGCTCAGCAGAGATTTGGCCCATTGATACTCTGTCGCCAAAATTGCAAGCCCTGCAGGAATAACCAATATCGCAGGCCCCGGAGTGAACAGCATCACCACGCCGGTCAACACAACCAGACCGCCGACTACCAGAACAACGACGCGCCGCAATAGGCGCAACTGGAACATTTTCATCAGGTGCGCGGCAAGGTGACCCCTTGCTGTTTCTGATATTTGCCCCCGCGGTCGGCGTAAGACGTCTCGCAGTCCTCATCCGCACCGAAGAAAATCAACTGCGCCACCCCTTCATTGGCGTACACCTTGGCCGGAAGCGGAGTCGTATTGGAAAACTCCAGCGTCACATGCCCCTCCCATTCAGGCTCCAGCGGGGTGACATTCACGATGATGCCGCAACGGGCGTAAGTCGATTTGCCCAGGCAGATCACCAGCACAGAGCGCGGGATGCGCAGATACTCCACCGTGCTCGCCAACACGAAGGAATTCGGCGGAATGATGCAGACATCCCCTTCATAATCGACAAAGCTGTCTTCCTGAAACTGCTTCGGGTCGACAATCGCAGACTTGATGTTCGTGAAAATCTTGAAATGCGTCGAACAGCGAATGTCATAGCCGTAGCTGGACACCCCATAAGAAATTACTGCGTCACTATCTGCGCGGCGCACCTGATTGGGCTCGAAAGGCTCGATTAAGCCTTCCTGTTCGGCCATGCGCCGAATCCAGTGATCCGGTTTGACGCCCATTCACTCAATCGTTCTGAATCACAATGCGAGGGAAGTTGGCACTGTAATCCTTCGCTTGCATTGCGAGTTTCGCCGCAGCGCGGCGGGCAATCCCCCGATAAATCTGTGCAATGCGACTCTCCGGCTCCTTGACGACCGTCGGCTCGCCGCTGTCCGTCTCTTCACGAATGCGACGGTCAAGCGGCAGCTGCCCAAGCAATTCCACCTCGCTCTCACGCGCCAGATCTGCCCCTCCGCCGCTGCCGAAAATCGGCTCTTCATGCCCGCACTCGCTGCAGATGTGCAAACTCATGTTCTCTACCACCCCCAACACCGGAACTTCCACTTTGCGAAACATCTTCAAGCCCTTGCGCGCATCCAGCAAGGCAATGTCTTGCGGCGTCGTCACAATGACCGCTCCGCTGACCGGAATTTTCTGCGCCAGCGTCAATTGAACGTCTCCAGTGCCGGGAGGCAAATCCACCACCAAATAGTCCAGCCCGCGCCAACGCGTATCATTGAGCAATTGCTCCAGGGCCTGCGTGACCATCGGGCCGCGCCAGATCATCGGGGTCTCCTCGTCAATCAAAAAACCAATCGACATCGCCTGCAAATCGTGGCTCATCATCGGCTCCAGACTCTTGCCGTCCTGGGAGTCCGGCTGCCCGGAGATACCCAGCATGCGCGGCTGGCTGGGGCCGTATATGTCTGCATCCAGCATTCCCACGGTGGCGCCTTCGGCAGACAGCGCCAGTGCCAGATTGATCGCCGTGGTGGATTTACCGACACCGCCTTTGCCGGAGGCAACGGCCAGCACATTTTTGATGTTTTCCATCGGCTTCAGGTTTTTTTGCACCGAGTGCGCCTGAATATCCCAACCTACATCAACTTCAAATTGGGCCTGACCATCCAGTTGCGACAGGCATTGCTCCACCGTCGCCTTCAATTCGTCACGGATTCCCTTAGCCGGATAGCCCAGACGAATTTGGACGGAAACTAAATCCCCGTCAATCGAGATTTCCTTGACGGCACGCGCTTCAACCAGATCCGCTTCTGCAACCGGATCCTGAACTTCCTGCAACGCATTTTCGACTTGTTCTTGGCTAAGCGCCATAGACCGTTCTCCTGCTCATCCTGAGCATTTCATTATAAGGGCTGGCAGTTTGAGCGAGGCTCCAAAAGACTCATTCGGCTCCATTTTCAGGCAGGAATCAGCCGCCACAGGGCAGAATAGAAGAGTGTCGCGAATCAGTTGATAAGCCGTTCCAGGCGCACTTCCAGGCGCTCTATATCATCACGCAAATTGTCCACTTCGCGAATAAAAGCCTCAACTTCTTCCACATGCGGCATCAGGTCGGACTCTTCCTGTAAATAGTCCTGGACATTCAAATAAACAGCACTCCCGACGCTCTGCGCAACATCCACCGCACCCGTCACCGCGCGCCCTGTGATATGTGCCGGAGTATCCCCGACCACTTGCGACAACGTCTCTTCCAAATCCAGGTCCAAAGCGTAGAAAAAGTTGCGAAGGTCTTGCGCAATATCTACATCTCCTTGCAACTGAACCTCTTCGAGTCGGCCCGTCATCACGTAGCGCGCAAAGGCTGCGAGGTGTCCGGTAATCATCAGACTTGGAACTTCCGGAGCCGAACCAAATTTCAGTTGGCCATCCTCGATGTATACGCCGAACCTTGGCAACGGCAACAATTCCATCGAGACAGTCTGCGTCCCTAATGCATCCAAACGCTCCTGAGCCTGTGGATCCGTCTGCAGCGCACTCTGGATCACAGGAGTCAGCAATTCGAGCATGGCGATATGCAACATGGTCAGCTCAACACGAAAGTTTGCAAATTATAGAAAAGCATCAATCAACTGGAGCTGGCGAGAGGACTCGAACCCCCGACCGGCTGTTTACAAAACAGCTGCTCTACCAACTGAGCTACGCCAGCATGATGCCGATTATACGCCTCTACCTCTTCGCCTTTGAAGTCCGCAGTGCGTCAAGATAATCTTCACATTCGGCATCCAGAGGCGCCTGTGCGCAAATTATTTTCTTGTGCACCGGATGCGCAAATTCCACAGCATGTGCGTGCAAGAACATGCGGCGAAAACCCTGCGCTTTTGCCTTCTGATTGACGCTTCGCTGTCCGTACCGATCATCTCCCACTACCGGGTGGCCGACTTGTTGCGCATGCACTCGGATCTGATGCGTACGGCCTGTCGTGATTTGCGCCTCGAGCAGGCAGTCAGCAGCAAATTGCTCCACAATTTGAAATCGGGTCCGGGCCGTTTGCCCGGAAGCATCGGCGACCACTTTACGCCCGCGCGCGCGGCGGCGATTGACCCGCAATGACTGTCGCACTTCTTCAATCTCTTCAGGCCAGCACCCATGAACTAGGAGCCTGTAGTACTTTTGCGCCTGCCGCTTTCGCAACTGCCGCTGGATGCCAAGCAGAGCGGGTCGGTTACGCGCCACAATCAAGCATCCGCTAGTTCCCCGGTCCAGCCGATGTGCCAACTCCAACGATTCCTCCCCGCGATGCAGACGCAATACATCGATCATGCCGAATCGAAGTCTGCTGCCGCCGTGCACTGCCAATCCTGACGGCTTGTTCACAACCAACAGATCTTTATCTTCATACAGCACAGGAATTTCTATTTCTGGCGGCGCGACCGAATCCATTTGCGCATCCTCCCGGTGAGGAGGAATTCGCACTTCATCTCCCTCCGCCAAGCGCTGCGATGGCGAAGCACGCCTTCGGTTGACACGGACCTGGCCGGTCCGGACCCAACGATAGACGGCACTGCGTGGGGCATCCACGCGAGACAGCAAGAAATTATCCAGGCGCCGCCCCACTTCCTGGTCACTCACCCTGACTCGTTGAGCAGGCGAAAAGCTGGAAGACGACTGTACAGACATTGAGGGACTCGATTACTGAAGTTTCCGCGCGCACCAAAAGGCTGAAAGTGGACCCCCAATTAATTGAATTTATAAGAAGTTTTCACTTTCATCGAAAATTAATCCATGCCCGCTTCGCCCTTTACTGTATACTAGCCGCAGAATTTTTGCGATATTGCAGAATGTTCTGCAGTCTTGCACAGATTGACGAGAACGTCACCACCAAGAGTTTCGCTGGGCTGATCAACCAAACCATGACTCGGCCCGATCTTGGGTTATACCCCAATCCGCCCCTGCAACCCAGCAAATGAAGCAACCCGCGCATACCCACATGGACTCGCGAACGCCTAATTTTCGTCCGCTGCCGCTCGCCACTGCGCTGAGTGCGGCGACTCGCTTGACGGGGGCCTTGCAACCGATACAGGACCATTATGAAACGCATTCTCATCAATGCTACGCAACAGGAGGAGCTGCGCGTAGCGATGGTCGACGGACAGGAGCTGATCGACCTTGACATTGAACTGCCCGGGAAAGAATTACGCAAATCCAACATTTACAAAGCCCGCATTGTTCGCATCGAGCCGAGCCTCGAAGCGGCCTTTGTAGATTACGGAACGCCCCGTCATGGCTTTTTGCCATTTCGGGAAATCGCCCCCTCCTACTTTCAAAATAGTGCGGCAAGCACGATCCGTGAGGCCGTGCGCGACGGCCAGGAACTGATTGTCCAAGTCACACAAGACGAGCGCGGAAATAAAGGCGCGGCCCTGACCACCTACCCCAGCCTGCCCGGGCGCTATTTGGTCTTGATGCCGAACAATGCCCGTACCAGCGGCATCTCAAGACAAATCGAAGGCGAAGAACGCGAAGAACTTCAGAAGATCGCGGCACAACTCGAGCCTTCACAAGGAGCCGGTTTCATCATCCGCACGGCCGGCATTGGCCGAACTGCCAAGGAATTGCAATGGGACCTGGACAACCAGCAACGCTTATGGAAAGCCATTGAGGAAGCAGCGGAGCAGCGGGCGCCCTTGATGCTCTACAGCGACAATGACGCCGTTGTCCGCGTTCTGCGCGACAGCCTGCGCGACGATATTGGCGAGGTCCTCATCGACGATGAAGAAATCTATCAGAAAGCATGCAAGTTCGTAGACCGCATGGCTCCACAGTTTCGAAAAAGTATTCAGCGTTACGACCAAGAGACCCCGCTGTTCAGTCATTACCAAATTGAAAGCCAGATTGAATCGGCGTTCGCTCATACCGTG
>RKRZ01000146.1 GCA_007571105.1 Gammaproteobacteria bacterium | reverse complement strand
ACTTCCTGTTCCAGTAATTCGGTGTCTGGACATGTCAATCCCAAACGCGCGCAACCACTTTGAAGTCGTGCCCAATGGCGCGCTTGGTTTCGAATGCGCAAGCCCATAACGGCCAGAGTTTCAAAGAGACCATCACCGAATTGCAACCCTCGATTGGCTGCGCTGATTTCAGCGCGCTCGGTGCCATCTACCAGAATCACGGGCACCTCCAATTCAGGCAATCAAAGACGCTTGAATACGAGAGTGCCGTTTGTGCCGCCGAAGCCGAATGAGTTGGACATGGCCACATCCACGCTGGCGTCACGGGCCGTATTGGGGACGTAATCGAGATCGCACTCAGGGTCCGGGTTTTCATAGTTAATGGTAGGAGGAAGAGTCTGGTGCTGCAAACTCAGCGCCGTAAATACGGCTTCCACGCCGCCTGCTGCACCCAGCAAATGCCCGATCATGGATTTGTTGGAGCTGACTGCAACTTTTTTCGCATCTGCGCCGAAAACGGCTTTGATGGCTTCGGTTTCTGCTTTATCGCCCGCAGGCGTCGATGTCCCATGCGCGTTGATGTACCCCACCGAGTCTGCAGAAAGTTCTGCGTCTTGCAGAGCAATTTGCATGCAACGCGCCGCGCCTTCTCCACCCTGGCCCGGCTGGGTGATGTGAAAGGCATCGCTATTCATGGCGAATCCTGCCAATTCACAGTAAATATTCGCACCCCGTGCTTTTGCACGCTCGTATTCTTCCAACACCACAACCCCTGCACCCTCGCCCAGGACAAAACCGTCACGCTCTGCATCCCAGGGTCGCGATGCCCTTTCCGGGTCATCGTTGTGCGAAGCACTCAGCGCACGAGCAGAGGCAAAGCCGCCTACTCCCAGAATGCTGGTCGCCATCTCGGCTCCCCCGGCAATCATGACGTCGGCATCCCCATAGGCAATCGCGCGGGCACCCAAGCCGATGTTGTGCGTCCCCGTCGCACAAGCGGATACGACTGAAATGTTCGGGCCCTTGAAATTGCATTCAATCGACAAGTCCCCGGAAACCATGTTAATAATGCTGGCAGGCACGAAAAACGGAGAGATTCGACGCGGGCCACCCTCCATGAAAATCTCGTAATTGCTCTCAATATAAGGCAAGCCCCCAATGCCGGAGCCAATCGCAACCCCTACGCGTGGAGCCTCTTCCTCACTGACTTCCAACTCAGCATCTTCAATAGCGTCACGTGCCGCCCCCATCCCAAACTGGATGAAAACATCCATTTTTTTCTGATCTTTGCGGCTAATGTAATCATCGGCATTGAAATCGATGACGGAACCGCAGATGCGCACGGAGAATTCACTGGCATCAAAGCGCTCGATCGCGCGAATGCCGCTGCGCCCCGCGACCAGATTATCCCAAGCCAAGGGAAGTTTCGAGCCGATGGGCGACACCACTCCGAGCCCGGTCACTACGACTCTGCGCCGGGACATAATCCCCTACTCCTAAATGTGCTGATGAAAATGACTTTCAGATTTCCGGATGAGCACCAATCAACCGCTCACTCTTAATCTCCGCCCTTCTCTTCGCGAATGAAATCAACAATCTGTTGGACGGTCGTAAGTTGCTCCAGCGGTTCTTCAGAAATCTGGCCCAAATCAAATTCGCTTTCCAATTCCATAAACAATTCAGTCATGTCCAGAGAATCCGCACCTAGATCTTCAGCGAGCGTTGACTCCATTTTGACGTTCTCGGTGTCAACACCCATTTGTTCGGCAATGATCCGGGTGACCTTTTGTTCGATGGTTTCCATTGTGGCTTCGCGTCCTCAAGTGATTGTGGGTATTCGTCGATTGTGCAGGCAAGAGCGTTTCACGATGAAGTCTTGTCCGGTTCAATCCGGTATTGGTGAATTATACCAATCCTCTTTGACTCTCCGATGACTTTTGCTTCAGCCCATATACATGCCGCCGTTCACATGAAGCGTCTCTCCAGTGATGTAGCCGCCACTCTCATCGGCCAAATAAACGACCGCTGCGGCAATGTCTTCAGGAGTCCCGAGCCGCTGTAGAGGAATCCCGCTCAGCAATGCTTCGCTTCTCTCGCCTGCCAATTCTTTGGTCATGTCTGTCTCGATAAACCCTGGAGCGACACAATTCACGGTGATGCCTCGAGAGCCGACTTCCTGAGCCAGCGAGCGCGTGAATCCAACCAGACCTGCTTTAGTCGCCGCGTAATTGGCTTGCCCGGGATTGCCGGTGAATCCCACCACGGAAGATAAATTGATAATGCGCCCGCGCTTGGCGCGCAACATCCTGCGTAAACATCCGCGTGTCAACTGAAAAGCCCCGTTCAAATTAGCCGCGAATACCGCATCCCATTCCTCGTCCTTCATCCGCAACATCAGATTGTCGCGCGCAATGCCGGCATTGTTGACCAAGATGACTGGCAATCTTTCATTCTCCTCCAGATGTTTCAGCAATGCCTGGATGGATTCGGCCTCTTGCAATTGCAGCACTTCGCCAAAACCGCTTACTCCAGCCTCCTCGAACATACGGCCGATGCTTTGCGCCCCCTCTTCCGTAGTTGCGGTGCCAGTCACAATGGCTCCCTTCTCAGCAAGTGCCAATGCAACCGCACGACCAATTCCTCGGCTGGCTCCAGTTACCAACGCATGTTCATCCTGCATTTTTCTGCTCCTCCAGTACTTGGTTCAAGGTTTCCGAATCCTCAATACAGTGCGTCTGCACCGAGCGATCAATCCGACGATTCAATCCTGTCAGAACTTTCCCCGGACCCATTTCCAAAAATTCACCCACGCCTTCCGCAATCAAACTCAGTATACCTTCGCGCCAACGTACCGGCGAGTGCAACTGCCGCCGCAAGGCATCGCGCAATCGGGCAGGCTCTGATTCCATACGTACGTCCACATTGTTGACAACGGGAATTTGAGGCGACCGGAATTCCGTTTCTTCAAGCGCTTGCGTAAATTCTGCATCGACGGTCCGCATCATGCTGGAATGTGCCGGCACCGTGACATCCAAGGGGATTCCCCGACCTCCTTCGCTTTGGCAGATCTCAAGCGCTTTCTGCACGCCTGTGCGTAAACCGGATATGACAACCTGGCCTGGTGCGTTGTAATTGACCGCTTCCACCAATGCCTCCTGACTAACTTGCACACAAATCTCACCAATTCGCTCATCCTCCATCTTCAGTATGGCCGCCATTCCTCCCTCGGTGCCAGCGGCAGCCTGCTGCATCAATTCTCCACGCCGACTGACCAGACATACGGCCGCTTCGAATTCCAAGGCTTGTGCCGCAACCAAGGCTGAGTATTCTCCGAAGCTGTGCCCCGCCACATAAGCCGGAGTCATTCCCCCGTGTTCGCAATAGATTCGCCAAATCGAAATCTCCGAGGCAAGCAGGGTCAGTTGCGCCATGCGGGTCTGATTCAACTGTTCCGGAGGCCCTTCTTGCGCAAGGCGCCACAACTCAATTCCCACCACCGCACTCGCTTGAGCGAAAGTGTCTTCGACTTGCGGATAGCGCGCTGCCAGTTCGCCCAGCATGCCAACCTTTTGCGATCCCTGTCCGGGGAAAAGGCAGGTAAGGCTCATGCGGCAATCCTGTCTTCTTGATATTTGGGGGGAATTAGAGAATAATGCGGCGTCAAATCAGTCGGAACCGCATGGCCAAAGAAGAACCTATCGAAATGGAGGGGGTTGTCACCGAGACCTTGCCCAACACCATGTTTCG
>RKRZ01000126.1 GCA_007571105.1 Gammaproteobacteria bacterium | reverse complement strand
CCAGTACCATCGTGATAGGCTTGGACACCAAAAGCTTGGATTGCTGTGGTGCGAATACTGCCGCCAGACATTTGAATCGAAATGTTGCTGGAGCCAGACTTGCTCTCGATGATAGGCTGGTTTTGCACCGCCGTTGGCTGAATATTGCTGCTTGATGCCATAACAACATCATTGCATCCATCGGGCAGGACACGCAGTAATTGCTCGTCACATTCACGTTGTATGGGAAGCTGGCCAGCAGCCTCACATGCAGCCAGACTCAAACATAAGAAAGTGACAAATGAGGTCTTGTTAGGAAATAAGGCTCGAAGGGGGGGGGGGGCAGCAAACGTGCAACAGGACTCTGGCGCGAGTCTTCATGGAAGGCCTCGCTCACGAGCGAAAACCTCTTTTGCAAGGCGAAGAATTCGGATGGTCTAATCATGGCATTTCCTCCTTTGTCGTAGCCCCCCTCCCCCTTCGAGAATGTTCTTGGAACATAAATCAAAGCATTCACTATGCTAGACTTTCCGCTAGATTATGTCAATCTCGCCCCTCATCGGAGGCGAATGGTTCTGTGTAATGAGTGATCTGATTTGCTTATCCCTGCCATTATCTATGGTCGGCGTATTGCCTTAATTGTGCTCGACGCTGTGTTTGGCCGCTGCCAAAGAGCAATGTGCTAATCGCGTACAATCTCCGTTGCGGAGAATGGGATGCCTCAAATAAGGCAGCACACTCTGATGCGCGATACGTGGAGATTATCGCTAGTTCGGTACGCGTCTCTGCAACGTATCAGCCGAGATTTGGTAAAGGAAGCAGAGACGGGCTGACCTTGGGACAATTTCAGAATCTCTATCAATCGGACCCGTTTTATTGTTGGCTTGGGCTAGACAACCCGATGATGTATGCCGCTCATAAGGCGGCGGGCGGCATGACTAGTATTTACCGGCTCTTTTCATTGCGTAAAAGGGAAGCTATTCATACAAATATATTATATTCATCAATAGCATAACGTCGACTCTCGTTCTTATCTTGTCAACTTTCCTTTATAATTCCCACTCCAAAAGTCTCGTCCCAAAGGGCGCGCAGACGCGTGCGTGATTCGCTCATCTCGTCGCTTGCGACAATCGCAGGCAGTCCTTGCAGACTCAAGGTGTGGGCGCGGTCGCGAAACAGGAAATAGCAGGAGCGCAGAAATTCGGCAATCTCGGTTTCAAGCACCTCCCGCTGTGCCAATCGGTCCAAAATCATCACCGTTGCGGTCACGTCGATGATCTCCGGGTGTTCGGCGGCGTGCATCAGAGTGACGTATTGAACTAGGAACTCGAGGTCAGTGATGCCGCCCGGATCAGCCTTGAGGTCGAAGCGCGACGCGTCGCCCTTGTGGGCGTCGTACATTTTCTGGCGCATTTCGGTGAATTCTTTCTGCAAAGTGTCCTGCTCTCGGGGTACGCACAAAATGCGGGCGCGAATGTCTTCGAAGGTTTTGCGAATGGAATTATCGCCGACAATTAGACGTGCCCGAATCAGTGATTGATGCTCCCAGGTCCAGGCTTTTTCCTGAAGGTATTTCTCGTAGTATTGCAGGCTGCATACGGTCAGGCCAAATTTCCCTCCCGGGCGCAGTTGCGGATCAATTTCATACAGCACTCCGTCCGGGGTCAGGGTCTCCATGATGTGAATGAAGCGCTGGGCAACCCGGGAGAAGAAGTACTCGTTGTCGACCGATTGCTCGCCGTCCGTATGTTGCTCCTCGCCGCAGCTGTTGTGTACGAAGACCAGGTCCAAATCGGAGGTGTAGCCCAACTCCAGCCCGCCGAATTTTCCGTAGGCCAGTACTGCGCCCTGCGCTTTGTGAGACTGGTCGCCATCCTGGCAGCGAGGATGGCCGTGTCGCTTGGTTTGTTCTTCCAGCGACAAGGCCCAGGCGCAGCGCGTCACCGCTTCAGCAATCCAGGTCAATTCATCGCTGACATCCGAAGTGGGAATCGGGCGAGCATCCATGACATCGCAGACTGCCACCCGAAACATCTGGGCCTGCCGAAATCGCCGCAGTGCCTGCATTTGCTCTTCCAGGTCCTCGCCGGCATAACGCATGACATGATCCAACTCCTCTTGGATGCTTTCCGCTGTGGGTTGCGTAAACAGAACTTCCACATCCAGCAGTTCGTCAATCAGGTCCGGTGAACGCAGGAGTTGTGACAACAGCAAGGAACTGCTGCCAACGATGCGAGCGAGCAACTCCAGGGTCTTGGGGTTTTCCTGCAGCATGGCCAGGTGGCTGGGCTGGTGCAGCAGCGTTGCCAGCAACTCGAACAGGCGGGTGGCGGTCTCTCCAGGGTTATCCTGCTGGTTGGCCGCATCGATCAGATGCGGGATGAGTGCGAGCATCAAGCGGTGGGTGTTGTCGCTTTGCATGCGCCACAAGGCATGGCCGAAGATCCCGAACAGTCGCCGCGCTGGCTCTTCAGAGTCATCAAGTCCCAGTTCGCTCAAGGCGCCGGTGAGGTCGACTTTCTCGTTCGGGTCGGCTTCGATGTCTTGAACCAGATGCGCCAGTGTTTGCTCGGCGCTCCGGGGAGTGGGGGTCTCTTGCGGGACGTGCAGCAGGCGAGTGAATTCCTCGTGCAAATGTTCCCGGTGCTCATCGAGGGTCTGCATGAATGCATCCCAACTGTCAAAGCCCATCGCAAAGCGCAGCCGCTGGCGTGGCAATTCCGTATTTGGCAGGCCGTGGACCTGCTGATCTTCCATCATCTGTACGCGGTTTTCCACGCGGCGGAGAAAGTTATAGGCTTCACGCAAGGGAGCCGCATCTTCCACAGTGATCTTGCGCGTTTCAAGAAGGGCATCGAGAGCGCCATGCCAGGAAGTCAGCCGCAACTCAGGCACCTGTCCTCCGAAAATCAATTGACTGCACTGCACAATGAATTCGGCCTCGCGAATGCCGCCCGGGCCGTGCTTGAGATCGCCCGCCAGATGTTCCCGTTGCGCGTGCTGCTCCATTTTGAGTTTCATCTCGCGCAATTCTTCCATTACGTTGAAGTCCAGAAAGCGCCGGTAGATAAACGGTTGCAGCAACCCGATCAGAGTTTCTCCGTCGGCACTGGCGGGTCCCATGACGCGCGCTTTCAGTAATGCGTAGCGCTCCCAATCCCGCCCGTGATGTTGGTAGTAGGCTTCCATGGAGGAGAAGGGCAGCGCCAAGGCGCCGGTTGAGCCAAATGGTCGCAGCCGCATGTCCACCCGGAACACAAAACCATCCGCTGTCACTTCATCGAGTGCCTTGATCAGCCGCTGTCCGAGGCGAATGAAATATTCCTGCGCTTCTTCCCGATCGGATTCAGGGTCGGGGTAACTGAAAATCAGATCGATGTCGGAAGAGAAGTTCAATTCCGCGCCGCCGAGTTTGCCCATTCCCAGAATCAGCAAAGGGACGGGGGTGCCGTCTGCTTCGAGCGGAGGCTCTTGGGTCATTTGAGCTTGGTGCCAGTCGCGCGCAGCAAGGACAGCGGAATCGGCGAAGGCCGTCAGGTCGTGCAAAGTCTCCTCCAATTCGGCCCGGCCGTTGAGGTCGCAATAGGCAATTCGCATCATTTCCTGAGCACGACTGAGGCGCAGTTGCCGTGCGAATTCTCCAGCGTCGTCGCATTCCTGAAGTTGCTGGAGGTCGAGGCGGGATGTGGGGTCCTGCAAGAAAGACGCGACTCGTTCCGGATGACTGAGCGCCAGTTTGATGCAAAACGGACTTGCGGCAAACAGACGCAGCAGGGCGTCGCGATGTTCAGCAAATGACTCAGAAGTATGAGCTTCACAGAACTCTGAGAAGGCCTCCTCGGCATCCTCACGCAAGGCTTCAGGAAGGGCAGGGAATTCTGGATTCATCGGGAGTGCGGGGATTAGGCTTTAATGCTGATTATGTTATCAGCGTTTTTGGCAAACACTCGGGACCGGCTGGCCGCCGGAATTTAGGGTTTTGTGGCTGTAACCCTAAAAGAACCTGAATTTTTTGTTATTTCCCAGCAGTTTTTCTAATGAGTTACGCAAATCACACAAAGGGGTTAACAATACTCAGTCCACCGTAATCTTGCTCGCTACTCATGTCTTCCGAATATACCACGTGACACTTGCATGCCTGCGCTGCGGCGTGAATAGCGCTATCCCAGTAAGACAAGCCAAATTGATGGCACATGCTCATGGCCGTATGCATGATGCCCACAGTCATTGTTTGTATTGGAAAGCGCTGTAACGCCTCGATAAAACTCACGGCTTCCTGATGGATTAGAGCTCCTGGACGGGAAGGGTGGGTCGCTTGGACATAAAATTCTTGCAACACTTGCACGGATAAAGCAAGGTCTTTGGCGCGGAGCAATTCAGTCGCGCGATGTCGCTTCTCGGGGTCTTCCGAGACCGAGCTTACAGCGTAAATTAAGATGTTTGTGTCGACGAAGCGCATTAGCGGCGCTCGTGTAGCGCATCTCGAGAGAGATTGTCCCGGGCCCGTAATCCTGCCCCCCGTGCATGGATAGCATCCAGCGTTTGATCCTGGAGTTGGAGCAAGCGATCGTACTGGCTTTCAGGACCATGGCCCTGTGCAAGAGCAACCAGGTATGCCCGCACCATTGCAGAGAGAGATGTTTCGTTTTCTGCTGCCTTGATGCGCGAGAGGCGATAGGTTTCCTCGTCGACTGACACGGTAATGTTTTTCATTTTCCACATTTTCACAGTTTCTGTGCTATATAGTCTAAATCATTATGCGGATTTATACAACAGGGCGTATCCGCTTCATTCGAACAAGAATCTCTTTGGCATTTGACGCCGTGGCGTCTGCAATTTCTCTGCTCCATTTAGAGACACACTGAGTTTTCAGAGCTGAGGTGTAATTGGCAAAAAGCCGTCGGGAGTGTTACAGTTAGCAGTGAATAACCACTTACGTTTGGAGATTGAATTATGGCCATGCGGCATTTTGAAGGGGCGCGCTCCCAAGAAATTGATTCCATGAATTTGGATCCTATCAAGGCATACTTGACGGACTTGGCGTCCTCAAACAACGAGAATGCGCCGATCACGGCAGGATTCTTTCGGATGGAGGCCGGCGAGTCTCTGGAATACACCTACAGTTATGACGAATGCAAACTCATGCTGGAAGGTGAAATGACCCTGAGCGAGCAAGGTGGCGCGACCGTTACATTACGCCCCGGAGACGTTGTCTTTTTTGATCGCGGAACAACCGTGATTTTCTCGTCCAGATCTTCCGGGACGGTCTTCTACGTCGGACAACGCAAAGAAGGAGAGCTGTAACCGGGAAGATTAATGCGGTGCCAGGTCCTGCTGGTAGCGTAGAAGTTCCAGTCGGATTTTCTCCGACCCTTCTTCCATGCGCACGGTTTTCACCATCCAGTAGTTTTGCTCGGCGTCGTGCCAGCTGAAAATGCGGGTGTCGCGCGAATCGCCGCGCTGGCGTTCTACTCTCAAGGTATTTCTAACTTCTCCCAGGACTTTCAGAGGATCGGGGACGGGTGAGCGGAATCGGTACACCTGCAGTTTCCCACGTGACAGGACGCTATAGTTGGGAGGCAAGTCGGGGAGGTCGAGGAGCATGCGCAAGGCCATGGATACCGGATCTTGAGTGCCTTCAGTCAGGGGTTGTGTGGACTCCCCTTCTTCGGTAGCGATGACCACCTGTCGGTGTTCCCAGTCGTAGACATATTTATAGAATTCTTCCTTTCTGACGTTGTGATAAAAGTATTCAAGGGGTCGTAGACTGTTTGCTTCGACGGTGCCGCGTTCAATGATGGTTCCTTGGCCGAAAAGTCGGGCGAGCGTTCCTGGAGTTGCTTTTGCTTCGTAGTAGGTTCGCAAGGTGTCGCGTGACACGGTGACCGTGACGGTTCCTGCCGAGATTCCCCGGTAGTACAACTCATAGTCGGCTTGCGTGACTTCTTGGGCGCTGGCGAGGCTGCTGAGAGCCAGGGCGCAGAGGCTAAGCCACCGCATGAGCAATCGGTCCTTCCAGTTGTTGGTCGTGCAGCCATACAGTGTCGCCATCCAGGCGTAATTCGCCTTGGCAAAACCACTGTACGGCTTGGGGATAGATCTGATGTTCTTGCTCGAGAACCCGAGCCGCCAGTGTGTCTTCGTCATCGTCTGACAATACCGGAACGGTCGCTTGAATAATCCGCGGTCCCCCATCCAGTTCGGCGGTGGCGAAATGGACTGTGCATCCATGTTCTGCATCGCCGGCTTCCAGCACCCGACGATGCGTGTGCAGACCAGGGTAGCGCGGAAGCAGTGACGGGTGAATGTTGAGAATGCGTCCCGCGTAGGGTGTTGTGATTGCAGGGGAAAGAATCCGCATGTAGCCAGCCATGCACACCAGGGCGATTTCCTGTTGCTCCAATATCTCGAGCAATTGTGCGTCCGGATCCGGTTTCGCACAGACACAAGTCTCGATACCCGCCACATTCGCGTGATTCAAGGCAGCGGCTTCGGAATTGGAACTAATCACGCAACGGATACTGCATCCCAGTTGTCCCTTGTCCTCTGCCTCCATCAAGGCGCGCAGATTGCTGCCGCGACCAGACACCAATACCGCAATCGGAACACTCATGGAGAATCCAGATAGTGAGTCTTCGGGGAGCCTTCATGGGCAGCAATTTCTCCGATGATTCGCGCACCGATGCCGGTCTCCTGGATTTGTGCCGCAACAGCATCGGCATGTTCGCCGCGGCTGATGAGCACCAGTCCGATGCCGCAGTTGAAGACGCGGTGCATTTCCGTTTCGCTTACATTGCCTTGGTCCTGAATCCAGTCGAACAATTCCGGGCGCTTCCAGCTCCCGAGTTCAATTTGCGCGGCTAAGCCTTCGGGGAGGACGCGGGGCAGGTTATCGGTCAATCCGCCTCCGGTAATGTGCGCCATTGCCAAAATCATACCGGCGTCGAGTACTTCGCGAATGTGCGGTTCGTAAACCGTGGTCGGCTGCAACAGCGCTTCCAGACGCGCCGCATCCGCCGCTGTTTCGTCGCGGTTCAGAATGGCGTGAATTAAAGAGAAACCATTGGCATGGACGCCGCTGGAATCCAGTCCGATCAGACGGTCTCCGGCGCGAATGTCGGATTTGGGGAGCAAGTGTGCGCGTTCCGCAATGCCGACGCAAAATCCGGCCAGGTCATAATCGCCCGGGGCGTACAGCCCGGGCATTTCTGCGGTCTCTCCGCCGAGCAAGGCGCAGCCGGCCTGTTTGCAGCCTTGTGCCATGCCGCCGACTACTGCCTCCGCCTCCGACACATCCAGCGTCCCGCAGGCGTAATAGTCCAGGAAAAAAAGCGCTTTTGCGCCTTGGGTGAGAACATCATTTACGCACATGGCGACTAGGTCGATCCCGATGGTATCCCAGCGGTTGAGGCGACGGGTCAGATGCAATTTGGTGCCGACGCCATCGGTGCCGCAGACCAGAACGGGTTCCTGGTACCCCGTCGGCAGTTGATACAGTCCACCGAAGCCGCCCAAACTGCTCAGGACCTGGGGATCAAAAGTGCTGCGCGCGAGCGGCTTGATGCGCCGCACCAGATCTTCGCCGGCATCAATATCAACGCCGGCCTCACGGTAGCGCGAATCAGAGGATGAGGCGTTCGGCATGAAGCGGCTCTGGCATCGGTCGCTTGACCACCCATTATAAAATGCCTCCTCCACAAGAGAAGTTTTCATGCTTGCGCAGATTCCGAATTTATTGACTGTTGTGCGCCTTCTTCTGGTGCCGTGGTTTGCCATGCTATTGCTGGACCAGCAGTTTGATTTGGCGTTGATTCTGTTTGTCGTGATGGGCATTTCGGATGGCCTCGACGGTTATTTCGCTCGGGCCTTCAATGCGACCAGTCCGTTTGGCGCAGCGGTCGATCCTCTGGCTGACAAAGTCATGCTGCTCGCTTCTTTCGTCATCCTGGGCCACATGAATCTTCTGGAAGCTTGGTTGGTGCTGCTGGTCGTGGGGCGCGATGTGCTGATCATCGGCGGGGCGTTGGCAGGGCATCTGTTTTTCCCGACCCGCCAATTGTCGGTGCTGAAAATCGGCAAGATTAACACCTTTGCGCAAATCGTCCTGGTGATGTCGGTGATTGTGAATCAGTTGCTGTTGTTGCCGCAGTGGTGGATGATGTCTTTGTTTTGGACGGTGGTTGCAACCACCGTCATTAGCGGATTGTGGTATGCGCAAGGCTGGATCCGTGTGCTGATGCGTAATGGCGAGGCGCATCCGTGAACCAGTTGATACTGCTTCGGCCCAATCCGCGCCACATCTTCGACACTTTCTACAGCCCGACTGATTCTGCAGCAGTCACCGCCTTGAAGGAGGCGGACCGACATGCAACATTCTGGCTGCACGGTTCAAGCGGCAGCGGCAAGACGCATTTGCTTCAGGCGGTTTGCCAGAATGCCGAGCAGCAGGGACAGACGGCCGCGTATATGCCGGCACCAGAATTGCAGGAGTTGGGGCCGCAGATTTTGCAGGGTTTGGAGCAATGCCACTGGATTTGTCTGGATGGCATCGAGCCGGTGCTGGGAAAGCCGGAGTGGGAGCAGGAATTGTTCGCGTTGTTCAACCAGGCCATCGATCATGGTACGCGGCTTCTGTTCTCCGCTCATGTCCCCCCCATGCAGGCGCAAACGGTCTTGCCGGACCTGAAATCGCGCTTGTGCGGGATGGTGCCGCTGACCCTACCGGTCTTGGACGATGAGCAACAGGTGGACGCGCTGCAGTTGCGCGCGCGCAATCAGGGTTATGAGCTAGAGGCCCAAGCGATTCATTACATACAACGACACAAGGCCCGCGGCATGGAATCTTTGTGTCAGTTGCTGGACCGGGTCGAGGAACGCGCCCAGAGGGAGAAGCGTAAAATTACGATCCCGTTTCTGAGTCAGCACGGTTGAACGGATTTGAGTTCATTGTGTGAGGACCCGGTTCGAAATTTTTTGATGCAGCGATGATGAATTGCTTTTCCAGAGTTCTGGCTGCGGGCATGGTTTGCCTGCTTGCAGTGATGGGAGCAGTTTCATCGACAGTCGCACACGAACGTCATGATACAACCCCGCGTACTGCGGTTATTTCGGCATTCGCTCCGGAACTGGTGTTGCTCAAATCTTTGCCGCAGTAAATTGGCAACCTCAGAGCAGGGTACCTACCCGAGAGCGGTCAATCAAGCAATCGACTGATCCACTCGATGTCTTCCACCCCCAGTTGGCCGGAAGCGTGGCGCAAGTGCAAGGTGTTCATCAGGAAGTCATAACGGGCCTTCAATAGGTCACGTTGGGCGGCATACAGACGGTTGGTTGATTCGACCACATCGACGGTACTTCGTGTGCCCACCTGCAGCCCGGATTTGTGAGCTTCCAGATCAATTTGTGCGGACTCCCAGGCGCGCTCGAAGGCACGAACACGTGCTACGCCTAATGTGACGCTGCGGTAAGCCGAACGGGCCAATTGTTCGGTTTCACGTTCTGAAGCCAGCAGCCGCGCACTGGCTGCAGCGCGGTCGTGTGCGGCTTTTTCGGTCCGGTAATAGGTGGCGCCTCCAAGAAACAGCGGAACAGAGAGTTTCAGGCCAATTTCTTCAGTGTTGTAGCGGTTCCCTTCGCCGTTGGAGAGCAGACCGCCGGTGCTCTTTGAATCTTCCCAAGTCATGTTCATGGAGAGACTCGGCCAGTGTTTGGCGCGTTCAAAATCAACTTCTTGCTGGGCAAATTCCAGATCGCGACGGTGAATCATGTGATTCAGGTTGTGCTCGAGTGCTGTCGCAGTCCATTGTTCGATGTCGGGAGGCTCCGGTAACATGGGGGTGAGCCGGTCTGACAAGGGGGCCAAGCGGGTGTGGGGATGCCCGGTGATGACGGCCAGTGCCGCCAATTCGTTCTCCAGCAGATTCAAGGCTTCAATCTCCCGGGCGATTGAGAGGTCGTAGGCGGCTTGGGTTTCTTTGGTCTCGACAATGTCGGCCAGGCCCACCTGGAAGCGTGCCTCGGCGCGTTCCAACTGCACTTCAAGTGCGGCTTTTTCTTTCTCTGAAGACACTTTCAGGTCCTGGGCGGCCAGGACATCAAAATAAGCTTGTGCGACACGGATAATCAATTGCTGTCGGATGGCTTCACGCTGTGCGAGCGCTCGGGCTTCGTTGGTATTCGCGCCGTCCAGGGCAACCCACAGGTCGTGTTTGTACAGGTCTTGAGAGATGGTCAGAAGGTTGACCTTGGATGTGGACCGATCCTGGGCACTGAAGCCTGAGTTCGCAAAATTCGATTGTCCGATTAAATGTTCGTAGGTTTCCGTCAGGCGATACTCGTAAGAAATCTTGGGCAATAGACTGGATCGTGCAATGCCGGTTTGGGCTTGGGCGCTTTGGTACGCTGCGTCTGCTTCTTGCAGTTCTGCATTGTGCTTGTATGCCAGCAGATAGATCTGTAGCAGGGTTTCGCGTTTGCCGGCAGGAGTATGTGCGAGAGCAGAATCTTTCTGCGCCAAGATCGTTTCGCGCGCAGAATCCGGAGTCAACGAGAGTCCATCAAGCGATGATTCCGCATGGGAGAGTCCGGAGAAAGCCAAAAGCCCCAAGGACAGGAAAGTACATCGTGTGGGAGGCATGAAAAACGCGTGAGCAATTACACACGCCAATTAATATATATGTTTTGTTGGCAATTGGCCTCTCACAAAGGATGTCAAGCTTACATTTCTCCCTCACCTTGGCAAAGTTGATCCATGGCCTGAACAAATATTTCAGCTCGGCGTTTTAAAAATTTTTCGTAGTTTCCTTTTTTGCCAGTATGTACATTAAGTTCTGCAAACGGGATCAGATGAGATTCAACTCGTCTTGCGATTTCATTTTCGGAGCATTGTTGTTTATCCATCCTATCTTTAAGATATTTCGCAGGTGGGGCCGCTCTCAATCTGTTGTTAGTTATTTCGCTCACAAGAGCAAAATTTAATGCGTGATTGATCTCTTTTTCTTTCCTACCTTCCTCTTTCAAAAAGGCTTGGGGGAATAGATGGTGGTATTGGTGCTCCTGCGTGCTAGTGCCCACAGGTTTCCCTGAAGCAAAGTCGAGAGCTCCGGACCTCAGACTCATTACAAGTAGTGCCCGTGAAAGTCTGTTTTTAGAACTCGGTTTAACAAGCGGATATTGCAAGTTACTTAATTCTCGAACATTAGGTATTGGATACTGCTTCCTGTTCATAATTGGAGAGTCATCAGAGTCTTTAAGCAAGCGTTGTATTTTCGTTTGAGAGTTTTCCTTTAAATTTTTTGCCAGTCCTTTATAGTCTTCATGTAAAAGAGAGGCAGCAGATCTTTTGTATCGCTCAGTTACAAAGCTTTGCCAGATGTATTTCCTTATCACCCTGTCAAAAATAGACTGTAAGTCAGTATCTTTTTCGGGGTAGTACTGATGGAGCGCAGGAAGTACTCTTAGTGGAACAACACTAGGTAACCGTTTCTGGTCGTAAATGCCTTCTCTCTCAAAAAATTGTAAAGTCCAATCGATACCTTTCACTATTTCGTCCCAACGCTCAGTCAACACTTCGATGGTTTCATCCGCTGTGTAATATTTATCCGTTGGACACTCATCTGTCATAAGGCAAGAAATCTTCAGAACCAATTCCCCAATTGTGGGAATCCTACTATCTTCGTCATCCCCAAAGAACTTGTCTAGCCTATCGCTAGGAATCTTTATGTCGCGTAGCATTTCCCGTAATGATTGCTCCTTTCTGTTTTCTAATTCTGCTACTGCTATATCAAATCTCGTTACTTTTACAGATGATTCGTTAGTCTTTATAAATGCATGAATTGCGTCATGGCGAGATGTTTGAATGGGCAGTTGGTAGAACGAAATATCCCTTTTACGTAATTTTTCAGATAAACCACTAATTTCGGCTAGGAGATCAAAACATTTGTCAGCCACATTGTCAGTTGCTTTTTGACACCAGTTTTTCAGGTCATCTTTTCCGCGTGTGATTCCCGGTTCCCCCAAAAGCCATATAGGAATTAAATTTCTGTCCCATGCTGTTTTAGGGTCACGCAGGCTCTTTTTCTGCTCCCCTGCAAAAAAATCAACTTCACCGGTTTGCAAGTTGCCTGAAGACTCTTTTCCCACCCGCACAAAAAATTCTTTTTCGTTTGATTCATTGTCATTAAACACCGACCAGAGAGCAGTAAGTCTTTGTTGACCATCAAGAACAAGTTGCAATTGTGCGTACTTTTCTTCTTTGGCATGGGTTGTCCTCAAATCTGGCGCCCCTTCAATTGGGTGGGGGGAAAATGTGTGCCTGTCTTTGCCGTCTGCTGAATGTGAATACTCCAACAGTAACAAAGTTCCGACAGGTCTCCGCTGAAATAGTGCCTCTAACAATTCTGCAACATTTCTATCATTCCACACTTTCCCTCGCTGAAACCTAGGAATGGCCACTTCTCCATCCTTAATTTTCTTTAACCATTCTCCAACGCTGCAAAAATTCGGGCGGTCAGTTTGTTCAGTCATAGAACCTCTCCATCTGCGAGTGATTAATCCGTGCAATCACAAGGCAACACATTGCTTTGCACTAGCGCATCTTTCGCTTCAATGTCTTTTAGCAGGCGATAACTTTCTTTCGCATCCACTCCCCAAAAACCGATCGTCACTTTCTCATCACTGCTTTTTTTAGAATGCTTTGGGGGACGTCGCTGATAGAATTCTTCCAACCGCACCCACCATTCAATATCTGAAGGGGTATCTGGTACGCTGCGCAGTTCAAG
>RKRZ01000039.1 GCA_007571105.1 Gammaproteobacteria bacterium | reverse complement strand
GAAACGAGATGGCGGCGGGAGTGCTCATTCGCTCATTCCCAGAGGCTTCAATTCGGAGACGATCTGCTCGACCGCATCACGGGCTTCGCGATTCTTGCGCCGCAGCGTCGCTTGCTGCTGTTGCAATTCGTCGCAATTTTTCAAAAGTAACTGATTCGCTACGATCAGGCGTTCGCATAAGGCAACTAATTCACCGACTTGCTGTTCCAGTGCCGTGAGGGCAGTGTCGGCGGGAGAAGCGGAGGCGGCCATGGTTCCAGGTCTGAAGGCGTGTCGGCAGTGAACTCAATCTCCTCGCAAAGCCTGGATGGCGGCCTCATGGTTCGGCTCGTCACTGATTTCCGGAACCAGTTCCGCGTGCACGATTGTGTTGGCGCTATCCAGAACCAATACGGCGCGTGCGGTAATGCCGGCCAGTGCGCCATCCTCGATCAGTACGCCATAGTCTCGGGCGAACTCGCGTGAGCGCATCATGGACAACGTAACCAGCGCGTCGGCCTGGTTGTCGGTGCAGTAGCGGGTCATCGCAAACGGCAAATCGGCGGAGACAACAATGACCACGCTTTTGGCGGGGAGGTCTCTGGTCGCTTCATTGAATTTGGCGGATGAGGTTGCGCACACGGGGGTATCGAGACTGGGCACGATGGACAGCAATTTGCGGGAATCTCCGAAAGTGCCGAGCGTGACGTTGTTGAGGTCGCGGTCGACCAGAGTGAAATCAGGCGCAACGTCGCCCACCTTGGGAAAATCTCCTTCAAGCGTGGCTTCAGCGCCTTGCAAGGTCACGTGGTTCATGAATGGAAAACACTCCTAATCAATAACGGGATGCGGGGATTCATTCTAACCATTTTTATAGGCGTTGTAGAATGGGCGCACAGCCATAGCGCCATTTATGTCACCCAGCCGTTTCACTTCGGAAGCCGTCTCTCGCGGGCATCCTGACAAAGTGTGCGACCAGATTTCGGACGCGATTCTGGACGCGGCTTTGCAGCGCGATGTCAATGCGCGCGTCGCCGCTGAGACCCTGATCAAGGATCAGCAAGTCATCCTGGCCGGAGAGATGACGCTGGCCGATCCGTTAGAGTCCCAGGAACTCGAGCAGATTGCTCGTGACGTCATCCGGGACATTGGCTACGTCCCGGAGATTGAAGTCGGATTTGATGCGGACGGATGCGAGGTTGTGCAACTTATCGGCCGCCAGTCTCCAAACATCAGTGCCGGAGTGGATGAGGGAGAACAACAGGGTGCGGGCGATCAGGGCATCATCTTCGGCTATGCCTGCGACGAGGTTCCCGAGACACTGATGCCGGCGCCGATTCACTATGCCCACGCGCTGATGTGTCAGCATGAAGTGGCTCGTGCCAGTGGGGCGCAGGACTTGTTTCCGGACGCCAAAAGCCAAGTTACGTTTCGCTATGACGCCGACGGTTGCCCGGATCAGATCGAGGCGGTGGTGGTGTCCACCCAGCACAGCACGGAAATTAGCACGGACGAACTTCGGCATCTGGTGCGCGAGCAGATTGTTGATCCGGTGGTTCCGGAATCCTTGCGCGCCGATGATTTCAAATTGTTCATCAATCCGGCCGGACGTTTCGAGATTGGCGGCCCGGTCGGAGACTGCGGCCTGACGGGGCGCAAGATTATTGTCGACACCTATGGCGGCATGGCGCGGCATGGAGGCGGCGCTTTTTCTGGCAAGGACCCATCCAAGGTTGATCGTTCTGCGGCCTATGCAGCGCGTTACGTTGCGCGCCACGTCGTCGCCAGCGGTTGGGCGCCAAAGTGCGAAGTGCAATTGGCTTATGCGATTGGTGAGCCGCAGCCGGTTTCGGTGCGCGCCGATACCTTTGGAATGGCCGCCGGGCACGAGCGGGACCTGGAGGAAGCATTGCGCCACGTGTTCGATCTGTCGGCCGGCGGCATCACGGACATGCTGGGGCTGATTGATCCCGAGCGGCGTCCTCGTTATGAGTTGACGGCGCGACACGGGCATTTCGGCAATCCGGAATTCTCATGGGAGCAATTGGACCGGCTGGATGTTTTGCGCGAAGTGTTGGGAGCGGAGAGCTATACCTGAGGGAGGGGAGACCATGACCGAGACGGCACAAAAGATTTTTCCGGACTACGAAATCGCTGACATCGAGTTGGCGGCTTGGGGGCATCGAGAGATCGCCATTGCCCGCACTGAAATGCCCGGGCTGATTGCGTTGCGCGAGAAATACGAAGCGCAGGCGCCGTTGGCGGGGGCCCGCATTGCAGGCTGCCTGCACATGACCATTCAGACGGCCGTGCTGATCGAGACCCTGACCGCTCTGGGCGCCGAGGTTCGCTGGTCCTCCTGCAACATCTATTCGACCCAGGATCATGCGGCCGCAGCGGTCGCAGACACCGGTGTGCCGGTCTTTGCCTGGAAAGGAGAGGCCGAAGAGGAGTATCTGCAGTGCATCCGTCGCACAATTGAAAGTCCCAGTGGCTGGCATCCGAACCTGTTGCTCGACGACGGCGGCGACCTGACGCGCATCATGCACGATGAGTATCCACACCTGCTCGAAGAAGTGCGTGGAATCTCGGAGGAGACTACCACCGGCGTCAATCGCTTGTATGCGATGTATCGCGACGGAAGCCTGAAGGTGCCGGCGATCAACGTCAACGACTCGGTGACCAAATCCAAGTTTGACAACACTTACGGGTGTCGCGAATCCTTGCTCGATGGCCTCAAGCGGGCGACCGACGTGATGATCTCCGGCAAGTTTTGCGTGGTGGCCGGTTATGGCGGGGTCGGGAAAGGCTGCGTGCAATCCTTGCGGGCGCAAGGCGCCATCGTGAAGGTGACGGAAATTGACCCGATCTGTGCGCTGCAGGCGGCAATGGAAGGCGTCGAAGTGGTGACCATGGAACAGGCGGCGGCGGAGGCCGACATCTTTGTGACGGCGACCGGGTGCAAGCACGTCATCACGCACGAGCATATGCAGCGCATGAAGAATGAGGTCATTGTCTGCAACATCGGGCATTTTGACGACGAGATTGACATTGCGTCGCTTCAGGACTATCAGTGGGAAGAGATCAAGCCGCAGGTCGATCATGTGATTTTCCCGGACGGCAAGCGTCTGATCGTACTGGCGAAAGGGCGGCTGGTGAATCTGGGTTGCGCGACGGGTCATCCGAGTTTCGTGATGTCCTGCTCCTTCACCAATCAGGTGCTGGCCCAGATCGAGTTGTGGACCAATGGGCAGGACTATGAGTTGGGCGTGCACATGCTGCCGAAGGATAAGGATGAGGAAGTGGCGCGGTTGCACCTTGAGAAATTGGGTGTTTCTCTGACCGAACTGACGCCGGAGCAAGCGGAATATCTGGGATTGTCCGAGGACGGCCCCTACAAGCCGGAGCACTATCGTTACTGAGTCTGCGCCCTCATTCGGGACGTGCGCATGAGCCGATTGCACCGTGTCGCGGTGGTGATGGATCCGCCGCAGCAAATCCAGCCGGCCAAGGATTCCAGCGTGGCCCTGATGCTGGCCGCGCAGGAGCGCGGTGCGGAAATCTTCATCACAACGCCTGGGGACATGCGCGCCGATGCGGCCGGGGTGATGGCGCGCGGCTGTGTCATCACGCTTTCGGATCAGGAGCAGTGGTGGGACGAACGCGAGCGCAAGGAAGTCGCGCTTTCTGACTTCGATGTCGTGCTGATGCGCAAAGATCCCCCGATTGATCTGATGTATTTCGCGACCACCTGGCTGCTGGATCAGGTCGAAGCGTCCGG
>RKRZ01000140.1 GCA_007571105.1 Gammaproteobacteria bacterium | reverse complement strand
ACAAATAAAGGCTTGAAATAATAGGCCCAACAAGAATGATGTAAGATGTCCTTGTTTCCTTACTATTTTGTGAGGCCTTGATGCTTGCGAAACTGACTTCCAAAAATCAGCTCACTATTCCCAAAGCGATGACTGCGAATCTGGGCAAGGTGGAATATTTTGATGTCACCGAAGAAAACGGGCGCATCATTCTGGTTCCAGTTCGGATCAACCGGGCAGATGCGGTCCGGGAAAAACTTGCCGAACTGGAAATCTCTGATGGGGATTTGGCCGATGCAATCGCATGGGCCAGATCGGGTGAATGACACCCCTGCGCCTTGTTTTTGACACGAATGTTGTCTTATCGGCATTACTGTTCCATGCCGGCAACTTGTCATGGCTACGCCCTGCCTGGCAATCAGATAACGTTCAGCCTTTGGTGAGCCATCCAACAGTGGCCGAGCTGCTTCGAGTGCTTACTTATCCCAAATTTCAATTGAGTGTCTCTGATACACGAAACCTTCTCGATGAATATTTGCCATATTGCGAGACCATCAAAATTCCGGATCCAGCACCTTCGGTGCCGATCTGTAGAGACCCGAAAGATCGGCCATTCCTAGAACTGACTATTGCAACTCAAGCGGATGCGTTGATTACGGGTGATGCAGATATTTTGACACTTGCGAAAACAGATGCGGTTTCAATCTGGTCCCCATCAGAATTGAAAAAGTATCTGACTCCAAGTCTCATTCAGAGTTAGGGTCGCTTTCCACTTCCTTTTGCTGAAGCCTTGCTAGTATCCAACAAAATCCGCTGCCTAATAGGCAAAGTAAAATGGCATTCTGCCCATCGGTCGACATCGGCTGCGTTCGGGTATTTGTTCCTCGGATTGTGCCCATGGAGTTTCTCAAACCCCGAAGCCTGAAGGCGCGCCAGCGCGCACTAGAAATTATTTTGCCGTGTCTCAGAGATGTGCAAGATGATCTTGGCAACGTCCCTATCGACATGCAACAAGACGAACATGTCAATGGAACTATGATTGGAGTAACTGAAAAAGCCTGCGCCACCATCGGTGTGACTCGTCCTGATATTGTGCAACGCGTCATCGCTGAAGTATTTGAAGAAGTTTATCGCCGCGAGGCAACCGAAGTATTGCTTTCTTGTGACGAACAAATCAAGGACCCCGATTCTGTACTATCACAAGCCCGCACCAAAACTATCAATCTAAACGAAGCTGACTCCGCCAAAGAACTGGGGCACTACGTGGAGCAACACTACGAACGGCCCAATACGCTCGTTCTGTAGACACAGACATGGATGTCGCATTGCACCGCAGCGAAGCGGACATCGAGGCAGACCTGGAATACTATTTCAGTGACCGCCGGGATAAACATAATCAAATTCGGCCCTCGGATGACATCCGCAGCCTGACGCCAGATTCGGAACTGCTGAGTGCAGACCCTGGTCGAGATACCGTCGGCAACCTTTTCTTCCCATTCTCACCTCGTTCGCTGGAGCGCGTTTTCATCGGCATCAGTTTCCCTCTCTACGCAACCAATTTCGGTTCCGCTTTCCTACGCTATCTGCTGGAAATAATCCGACCTGACGGCGCCATCATCCTTCCGGTCTACCCGGAAGTCCGGGCACTTGAGAAAGGAATGTGGTGCCGAACCGCGCTAGAAAACACTTTCCGCAGCCGCGCTCTTTTTACCGGCATCAGCAACATCTGGGCTGAAAATGACGGCGTCATGTCCATGCGCGTGGGCCGACGCTGGCCGCCGATAATTCCCAGCATTGCACGCTGGCTGTTCCAACACGAGATCCGCCGGGTACTTGCGAGTACTTTCCAAGATGGTGACGGTACCGGTCGCGCCCAATGGATGCAGGAGACCCAGCGGTTTTGGAACATTGCCCAACGCCAGGCATGTGTGGAACAGATCATTCGGGACCACTTCGGACGCAAGCGCGCCATACGTCTGGGTGTTGTTGGAGACAATGCCGGGTTGCTTGCGATGGAATGTTTGTTCAGTCCCTACATTCGCGTCCCGTATGCGACGGCACATGGAAGTCGAGAGTCGGATCAAGAATTACGAGCAATTTATCTCGCCTGCAGCACCGGCACACATGGCACTTTAGAGTATTCCAAAGAACCCGACGAGGAGTTGGATGTACTGGTGTTTTGCTCCCCAGCACCCGATGATTCGCTTCGTTCCAAATTGCGCTCGGGCGGATGGATCATTGAAACCCCGGAAGCGGCTGACTCGCACTCACTTGATGAGGAAGTAGACTCTGAACAACTCGAGTTTTACTCTAGCCGCGTCGCACAACGTCTACAAGAAGGCGTCACCATTCACCACTACGCCACACATATCGAAGAAGAAATTGCTGCCGAAGCAGTAAACCGACAAGGCGTATTTCGGATTATTGCTACTCGCTAATATTTCCATCAGTGCCGCGTTATGTTGCGCGCCATGCCTGACGTGCTCGCACGTGAAGCAAGACCGACGCCAGTCGGATCAGAAGACGGTCCCAGAGCATCCAGTCCACGCATCGCTGCATTGCCAGCCGAATAAACGAGCCACAACAAACCCAGCGGCAATAACATATGCAAGGCCATGGTGCCGTAACCTAAAGCAATACGATCCACTTCCCAGCGCCCGACATCACTGATGACCATTCCGGGATACATGGCATCAATAAGCGTATCGTCCAAAAAATTCGAGATGCCGAACATCATGGAAAACATCCGCACTGCCATGATTAACGACAGGATGCGAATGACGGCTCCGAAACTGTATAGGGTCATAAATAAATACGCCCCAAGCAGCATATACAGAACCATCAGCATCAGGCTTTGCGCCATCGGCGCCATACGTCGCATGATGTGCAGTCGGGCGTACAAGCCCAATGCTTCGGACCCAATGTAAGCGCCGGCTCCAACAAATGTAGAAACCAAAAAAGCACTGAAACTACTGGTTGCCGCCCAAGTCGCCAAACCGCTTGCTATGCCGGATCCGGCCGAGAATGCAGCCAGTCCCGCAAGAATTTCCTTGTCAGGGCCCAGCACGCCATAACGCCGCGCCCCGTTGATGATGATGCTGCGCAATGCCGTCTCTTCAATGAATTCTTCCGAGTAGTTGCCCTTCTCTGCAAACAATTCCACCAACCACTCTTTGTCAGGAATAAACTGCAACAACAACGGCTTGAGACCCGCGTTGTCCTCATCTCCCAGCCACCAATCCCGACATGCCGGAAGTTTCTGCGAGCCTTGCCAACGCTTCACCGGCGTGCGCGGTCGCGGGTAAGGATCAAAAGAGCAGGAGCCTGTACCGGTTACCGCATCGCACAAAGCGTAATAGCCTGGGGTGCTGAGAAAGTAGTGATTGCCCGGATATTCGGCGTACTTGCGCTCCACCACTTCTTCCGGAGGTTTGAGTCGCTCGAATTTGCGCCATGCGGGAATGAAGCATTGACTCGCAAAATGATCAAATTCCTGTCGGATATCCGGATCCTTGATAAACGCATGGCGCGTACGGAATGCAACTCCGGAATAATCCTTGAAGCAGGGAAGATTTTTCAGCACTGCCTGATTCATGCCTCCGCTGATCGCCAGGACTACGGCCCAGAACATTGGAATTCTCGGATGATCCTCGTGAAAACGGGACAGTTGCGTGACGTCATAAGTCGTCCCGGTATCGCCAAAGGTATGCGTGGCCGCCCCAGATTGACAGATTGGCTCGTATTCGATGGAATTGGGCTCCACCTGCACATACGGCACCACCA
>RKRZ01000157.1 GCA_007571105.1 Gammaproteobacteria bacterium | reverse complement strand
ACTTAAACCCTCTTCCATAGCCGAGCCCTGCTCTCCCGAGGCGCGTGTTTCACTTCCAGTCTCGCCAGCCTGATTGGAAGCTTCACCTTCCGACACAGCAGAACTTGCCGAAGCGGAATCCGATGACTCCATACTGCTTGCACCGGATTGACCGGGCTCTCCCGCAGAACTCCGTGAACCGGAGCTGTCTGCGCTTTCCTGGGATTGCTCAGATCCTTCCGAATCGCTCGACGATACTGTCTCGGGTTGGGATTTGGGAACACCAGAATCGGAGGGACTTTGAGTGACTTCAGTCTCGTCCTCCAGGTCGCTGACCTGTTGCGGTGGTGTCAGCCAAAGATTCAACCAGTCAATCAGTTCCTGCAACGGGTCCGCCACATCCTCTTCTTTCGATGCTTGATCTTGAGAGTCTGGCGTTGAAGTATCACGGGTCTCTTTGTCTTCGGAAGATGGCACAGGAGATTGTCCTGTCGCCTGTACGTTTTCGTTTTCCGCCTGCTCTGCGCTCCCCTGCGGCGTCAACTGCAACGCGAGTGCCTGCCCGGGACTCCCAACTCCCAGCGCAAACAAAACCAGCAACCAACTGAAGCCGAATTTTTTCATGGCGGAAAATTCAGAATTCATCAGCGCAATTATCGTATGTCACTGCTCCAATTATGTTGGATGACATTATGCCAGCAACGAAAAATCAACGCATGCTGCCAAGACAGCGCGTATGGGAGTTCCCGCGGATGATCTCCGCTCGGAACTGTTCACGTATTAGACCGGCGTTCAGGGCCAATCGTTCAAAACGCTCCACCACCGCTTCAGGCGCACAGGCATAAACGTCATAACCCGAGAGATCCGGGTAATCCTCCAATACTTGAGTCAGCATGGCCGCAACCCGGTCTAAGCCGGACAATTCATCGGCGGCCCACTTCTCGAACGTGTCGCCAATCACCATCGCGGTATAGCTGACCTCGTCCAATGCGTCCGCCCAGGCGCGGCACAGATTGTCCAAGTACAAATCCTCCTGTGAGCAGCAAATTCGATACACATGAATCGGAATTTCTGATTCCCGCGCCGTCACATGCTCGAGCAGACTCTTGATTGCGGCAAAGCCGGTATCGAAAGCAGCGAACAAGGCCGGCCGAGGCGAATCATCGTCAAAGGTGAAACGCCCTCCAGGCGCCTGCAGCGTCAAACCGTCTCCCGCGCGCAAGGACTGAAAAGCGTATTCTGAGAAGTCGTCTCCGGGCAGATAGCGCAAGTGAAATTCCACGAATCGCTCATCGCAAGGACAACTGGCGATGGCGCTCTCACTGCTGGTCTCGTTCTCTAGCGTCAACGTGGCGTACTGTCCGGCCATAAATCGAACGCGTTGGGAACGAGGAACCCGCAACTGCAAGCGAATCAGGCCTTCAGAAACGACGTCCACTTGCTTGACCTTCATCGACAGCGTTTGCATGGGAATGGCTGCGATGTCCTGCGCCATTTCGACTTCAACCGTGACGTCTCCATCCGGACGGTTGGAGCACATCAGAAAGTCGCCGCGCGCCTGTTCGGCCTGCGGCAGACTGAAATCGTGATGGCGGGTTTTCTGGACGGAGCCGTCAATTAGCCGGGCCCGGCACAAACCGCAATTGCCGGCGCCGCATCCGTACGGAAGACTGAGACCAGCGCGGATCGCCGCGTCCAGCAAAGATTCTTCACCGCGAGTCTCAAAGGCGCGTTGTGTCCCATGAACCCGGACCGTCGCCATAAAAAGAACTCAGGCGGCCTGCTCCAGATCCATGTTCCAGGCGCCGCTTGCCGCTGCCGAATTCATGCGCGCGCGCTTGGCGATGGCCGCTTGACCGGCAGCACGGTTTCCCTGCTCCCCGCTCCAGGTCTTCATGGCCTGCTGCTGCAAGGCCCGTCCATAAGAAAACGTCACCGCCCAAGGAAGATTCGAATATTGATTGATGGCGTTCAGATGCGCGCTGGCCTCTTCATCGCTTTGTCCTCCCGACAGAAACGCGATTCCCGTAACTTCCGTCGGCACGGTTTGCTTGAGGCACTCGACCGTCATCCGCGCCACCGTCTCCACATCCGCCCGAACCCCGCAACTGTCACCGGAAATAACCATGCTGGGCTTCAACACGATGCCCGGCAACCAGACCTCCTGCCGCGCCAACTGATCGAAGGTCACTTCCAGAGTGCGCACGGTGACTTCATTGCAACGCTCGATGTCGTGTGCGCCGTTCATCAGCACCTCGGGCTCAACAATGGGAACCATGTCGGCCTCCTGGCACAACATGGCGTAACGCGCAAGCGCATGCGCATTCGCTTCCAGACACGCCTCGCTCGGCAAGTTCTCGCCAATGGTAATGACGGCGCGCCACTTGGCAAAGCGCGCGCCCAGTTCGCTATATTCGGCCAGACGCTCGCGCAAGCCGTCCAGCCCTTCGGTCACCTTCTCACCCGGGTGTCCCGCCAGATCCTTGGCCCCCCGGTCCACCTTAATGCCCGGCACGATGCCGATCGAATCCAGATGTTTCGGAAATGACGTGCCATCGAGCAGATTCTGGCGCAACGTCTCATCGAACAGAATGGCGCCGCCAATGCAATCCGCCAGACCCTCAGCGGTCACCAGCATGTCGCGATAGGCCTGTCGATTGGCCTCAGTGAATTCGATACCCAACGCATCGAAACGTTTCTGGCAGGTCGGATGGCTTTCGTCCATCGCCAGGATGCCTTTGCCGGGTGCGACCATGGCTTGCGCAGTCGCTTGAAGGGTGTCTTGATTCATAAGATCGTGAGAATGGGTGAGTGGAAAATGGGGGGAAACTGGTGTTATTCTAAATAGAGGCTCGATGCCTTATTCAAAGGTGCCGCCCTGGGCCTCCGCCATGGCCCCGGCCTCGACCACCTTCAGCGCATTGGTACCGCCCTGCACGCCCGCGAGATCGCCCTTGGTGATAATGACCCGATCGCCATCCTTGACGACGCTGTAGCGCTTCAGGGCATCGACCAGATCGCGATTGAGTTGCGCATGGTCGGTGCTGATGGAACTCAGAGTGATGGGGTAAACGCCGCGGTAAAGGTTGACCCGACGACGGGTCTCCAAGTTGCGCGAGACCGCGTAGATGGGAATGCGGGAACGAAATCGGGACATCTGCCTCGGCGTGGAACCGGACTCGGTCAGCGCTGCGATGGCAATCACATCCAGGTGATTGGCTGCGAAAATTGCGGACAGGGCAATGGCCTCATCCGTCTCCAGCGCCCCTTCGTCCTCATCCGCAGTCAGATTGAGGGTGTCGCCTGCAGCATTATCTTCAGAACCGACGCAGATGCTGCTCATTGCCAGCACCGCCTCCACCGGGTTGCTGCCGATGGCGGTCTCGGCCGACAGCATGACCGCATCGGTGCCGTCCAACACGGCGTTGGCAACGTCAAAGACCTCGGCGCGCGTCGGCACCGTACTGGTGATCATCGACTCCATCATCTGCGTTGCGGTGATGACGACGCGATTGCGCTTCCAGGCCTCTCGGATGAGCCGCTTCTGGATGGCCGGCAGTTCCGGATCGCCCACCTCTACGCCCAGATCGCCGCGCGCGACGTTGCCCATGTAGATGGCGTACTGCACCGCGAGAGGCCTGTCGAGGCCCATCTCGCGCCCCCAAGCCTCGTACTGCTCGTTCGTCGTGTAGTCCGAGAGCATGACCGCCCTCGGGTCGCCCTGCATACGCGCCAGCATGAACACGATGATGCTGACCGCGATCAGGGTAACCACGGACATCAGA
>RKRZ01000122.1 GCA_007571105.1 Gammaproteobacteria bacterium | reverse complement strand
GGGGGGGACGGCGGCGAGCGTGCGGCCATGGAAGCTGGATGGTGCCGTGAGGATCACCGGCTGTTCGCAGCCGCGCCGTTGATGGCCGTGCTTGCGCGCCAGCTTGATCGCGGCCTCATTGGCTTCTGCGCCGGAATTGCAAAAGAATGCCTGATCCATCTCGGCCGTCTCGGTAAGCCGTGCTGCGAGCGCTTGCTGATGTTCAATCTGATACACGTTGGACGTGTGAACCAAAGTCGCAGCCTGTTCCTGTAGAGTCGCCGTCACATCGGGATGGCAATGGCCCAGACCGCAGACGGCCAGCCCGGCAATGGCATCCAGGTATTCATTGCCTTCACTATCCCACAGCAGGCATCCTTCGCCGCGGACAAACTGCACAGGCAGCCGAGCGTAAGTAGGCAGAAGAGAGGAGTCTTGATTCGTCATGCAACCGGGCATGCGGTAGCCGGAAGGCTACCGCATGGATTGACGATCAGCGGGCATGGATCAGAAGGCTAGGCCGCCGTGTCCGAAGGACACCATGGACATCAGCATGGGGATGGACAGCAATGTATTGGTGCGCGAAGCGAGCATGGCGATATTTTTTGCCTTGGCCTTTTCGTCATCAGAGGCCTCAACCATGCCCAGCACTTTCTTCTGGTTTGGCCAGATTAGCACCCAGACGTTGAATAGCATGATGGTGCCCAGCCATACACCAATGCCGATATTTGGCTCTTGTAAGGTGAAGGCGGCGACAAAACCAATCTTCATGGTCTCCAAAGCCGCGGCTCCCGTCAGCCAGGTGAGCAAAGCGGCCCAGCGAAACCACAGCAGCGCGCGCGGCGCGACATACTGGTTGATGGCCGCAGGTCCCGGGCCGTCGCTGTCTGCCAGTGCGTCGCCTACGGCGGGGATCTGGACGAAATTGAAGTAGTACAGCAATCCGATCCAGATAATGCCGACAAAGACATGCGCCCAGACAATAAGGGACGGAATATTGACTTCGAAGCCCTTGACTAGATAGCCAAGCACGATGGCCAGAATGAGTCCGGAGACTAAAGTGCCGGTGACTGATTTCAGAGGATTTTTCATTGCGTTCTCTCCTGCAGTGGGGGCAACTAGGATTTTAGCACTAACAAATCCTGCGGTAGCACGGTTTTGAAAAGGTCATTTTTGACGGCTTTTGCTACACTTTTCGCACTTTGATGCACTTGAGAATCGCATGGATCCCGTAGAACTGGCGGTCTTTTCGAACCGAATGGAAGCCTTGTGCGCAGAAATGGGCGCGTTGCTGCGCCGATGCGCCTTTTCGCCAAATATTCGCGATCGTCTGGATTTCTCCTGCGCGATTTTTGATTGCGACGGGCATTTGGTGGCGCAGGCAGCGCATATTCCGGTCCATCTCGGCAGCATGGCGTACGCCATGAGTGGTTTGGCAGGTTATTTTGATTGGCAAAAAGGTGATGCGGCCATCCTGAATGATCCGTACTTGGGCGGCACTCATCTTCCGGATGTGACCGTCATCACACCGTGCTTTCTGGATGAAACATTGTGCGGTTTTGCGGTCAACCGGGCGCACCATGCGGATATTGGCGCCGAGACGCCAGGGTCGATGCCGATGTCACGCCGATTGGAGGAGGAAGGTCTGGTATTACCGCCTCAACTGATCAGCCGCCAGGGACAGTTGGACGAGGCGCGCTTTGAGGGAATTGTCAATGCGACCCGAACGCCGCGTGATACTCGTGGTGATTTGTTGGCGCAACTGCATGTCAACGAACGGGGATGTGATCGTCTGCTTGAGAGAATCCGGGAATGTGGGCTGGAGGCCTGGGGTCGGGCACTTGAGGAATTGAATGCCTACGGTCGCCGTGTGGCGTGTGCGGCGCTGGAAGATATTCCCGATGGAGTGTACGAGGCTCATGAGTGGATGGAAGATGATGGTTTGGGGCATGAGGATATTCGGTTGCAGGTGCGCATTCAGGTGCAAAACGGACAGGTTGAAGTGGACTTTGCAGGCACCGATGCGCAAGTGGAGGGACCGATCAATTGTCCGATTTCCGTGACGGCAGCCGGGGTGTATTACGCATTACGCTGTTTGATGCCGGCGTACACACCTGCTTGCGCGGGTAGTTTTGAAGCAATTGATTTACATGCGCCTGAAGGCTGTCTGCTCAACGCAAAACCGCCAGCCGCAGTTGCGGCAGGGAATGTCGAGACTTCCATGCGGGTTGTCGATTTGGTGCTCCGAGCGTTGCAAAAAGCAATTCCAGAGAAATTGCCGGCGGCAAGCCAAGGGACGATGAATAACGTGGCGGCCGGCGCCAGCGGTGAGCAATCTTGGGCGTATTACGAGACATTAGCGGGAGGAATGGGAGCGCATGCCAATGGCGCTGGCCTGTCGGCCCGACATTCGCACATGACCAACACGCGAAACACGCCCGTTGAGGTGTTGGAGCAGGCGTATCCGATGCGGGTGCAGCGTTATATGCTGCGTCGGGGTTCTGGCGGCGGTGGACAACACAAGGGCGGGGATGGCATTATCCGGGAGTTTGAGTTTTTGGCTCCTGCGCAGTTCAGCGTCTTGTCAGAGCGTCGCCGACACGCACCGGAGGGCGCAGAGGGAGGAGAATCGGGAGCGGCGGGACGCAACTGTCTGAACGATGAAGAATTGCCCGGCAAGTGTCAGCGGACCGTAAAAGCAGGGGACCGGTTACGAATTGAGACCCCGGGAGGTGGCGGATGGGGGACGGCTCCATGAGCGTACTTCTCAATTCCGTGCAATCACGCGCCCTGGATCAGCATGTAATTACAGCAGGCACCAGCGGATTTGAATTGATGACGCGCGCTGCAGACGCGCTGTTTCAGGTGATTCAGAAAGAAAGTCCGCGGGCGAAAAGTTTTGTGGTCTTCACCGGTGCCGGCAACAATGCCGGGGATGGTTATCTGTTGGCAAGCATGCTGCATGCGGCACAGAAGACCGTGCGAGTCGTGCAATTGAAACCCGGCGACGATTTGCAGGGAGAAGCGCGAGCGGCGTGCGAGAAAGCGCAACTTGCCGGTGTGCCGATGGAATCCTGGGATCAGGCGGCTGACATCGATGAAGATGTCGTCGTGGATGCCTTGCTTGGTACCGGGGCTTCGCGCCCTCCGGAAGGAGATTGGGCTGAGGCGATTCGACAGATCAACGCGTCGTCTGCCACGGTGTATGCCGTGGATGTGCCCACCGGATTGATGGCAGATACCGGCGGTGCGAGTGAAGCTACCGTGCAAGCCGACCACACGGTGAGTTTTATTGCCCGAAAACGTGGATTATCGACTGGAGATGGCCCGGATTACTCGGGAGAGCAACATTTTGATGCTTTAGGCATGCAAGAGGACTCCCTGTCGTTTCCGAGCGAAGAATTGGCAGAGAAACTGCAATGGGATGAGTGTTCTGCACGATTGCCGACGCGACGTCTCAATACGCACAAAGGGGAGCATGGGCACGTCTGGGTTGTCGGGGGCAGTCCGGGTTTTGCCGGGGCTGCGGAACTCTGTGCGCGTGCCGCTTTGCGTTGTGGAGTCGGCCGCGTGTCTCAGGCAGGACCAACCGAAACTTTTGTGGGCTGGCCTGAAGTGATGCGCCATGCAGTTACGGGACGCCGTGATTTGCGGCAAATGCTGCAGCACAATGATATTCTCGCTGTCGGGCCCGGATTGGGGAGAAGCGATTGGGCTCGTGAGATGTTGGCAGCGGTGTTGGAGTTTCCGAATCCGCTAATTTTGGATGCGGATGCCTTGCGCCTATTAGCGGCAGAGCCTTCGCAACGAGAAGATTGGGTGTTGACGCCGCATCCGGGAGAAGCGGCGGCTTTGTTGGATATTTCGACAAAAGAGGTGCAGCAGGACCGGTTCCTGGCAGCCCGCACTTTGCAACAGCGCTATGGCGGCACGGTAGTCCTCAAAGGCTGCGGAAGTCTGATCGATAACGGAAAGGATCCGGTCGGAGCATGTGCGCACGGACATTCCGGCATGGCTACGGCCGGGATGGGGGATGTTCTAACCGGAATAATTGCAGCGTTGATGGGACAGGGATTGTCGTCTTATGATGCGGTATGCATCGGAGTCTGCTTGCACGGTGTGGCCGCAGAAGATGCTGCGCAGGATGGGTGGCGCGGGATGACCGCAGGAGACCTGCTTCCGCATTTGCGGACTCGAATCTCGGAGTCGCAGTGAAATTTGCGCTGGCCTCGCAAGAGGAAACCGAGCAATTTGCTGCTGCTTTTGCACAAGCGCTAACGGAGCCTTGTGTCGTGGGATTGCGGGGAGACCTGGGGGCCGGCAAGACCACTTGGGCGCGAGCATTGTTGCGCGAGCTGGGGCACGATGGTGTGGTGCCTAGTCCGACCTATACGTTGGTGGAGCCTTATCAGGCAGGTGGGTTTTCGGTGTATCACGTGGATCTGTATCGGATGCAGGATGAAGCCGAATTTGAAGCACTGGGATTGCGGGAGCACCTGGATGGACAGGCGTTGATGTTGATCGAATGGCCCGAGCGCTGTCCCGAGTTGGCGGCACGAGCAGATGTCGTGTTGCGTCTGGAAACGGGCGAGTCGGCGGAGAATCGAGTAGGAGAGATAAAAACATGCAGCGCGTGTGGCGAAGCACTATTGGCGCGCCTAGAGGTTTTGGGAATGCCAGAGGTAAAAGATCATGTCTAGAGGAGCGATGGAGTATTCATAGCGCTCCTTCCAATAGAGATTGACACTCGAGTTCCTACTTCCCTAGAGTAAATTTGTCACCATTCTTTCCAAGTTCCAGCAAATATGCTGATGATCAAAAAGGCGATTGTCAAAAAACCAAGAAAAATTTTCATAACGACATTACTTTTGCAAATTCATTGATGCTCCATTGTTCAAGGGTTTGTTTGCTAATCTAGAACTAGAGGCATTGAATTTTGAAGTACGGCATTGTCTCAACCATTAAAATGAAGGATGCTTATCAGGCATCACTTTTGAGCCCATGCTGACACGCCGCAAATTCTTGCGCATCTTGGCTTTTTTGCCATGGGTGCTGCCGGCGACGGCGTGGGCGAGCCGTCGCCTGCTGGACGTTCGGCACAGCTTGGATTCAACGCGACATCGCGTGGTTTTTGAATTCAACGGCAAAATCCGTTTCAAGCCCGTCATCCTAGAAAATCCGCCGCGCTTCTACGTGGATGTCATCGGTGCGAAGATGCCCAGGTCCTTCGCTCGTCCCATTTTCCCATCCGATGGCATCGTCCGAGATTTGCGTTGGCACCAAGGGAAAAATCGTCCCCTGCGACTGGTGCTCGACCTGAACCGCTATCCGGGGGATCGCTACAAGGTAGTGGAATGGCTGACTCCAGACGGGACGCGAGACCGCATCGTGGTGGATTTTCTGGTTGACCCGACTGCCCGGCCGCCGCAACCCGCGCCACGGACCTCAACTGCGCCGCCGCAACAAATCAATTGGCAGCACGAGCAAATTCGCCGGAAACGTCGCGTTGTAATGATTGACCCGGGACACGGTGGCAAAGATCCCGGAGCAGTGGGGCGAAAAGGGACTCGGGAGAAGGATGTGGTGCTTGGAATTTCGCGCTACTTGTATGGCATGCTGAAGGCCGACCCGGCGATTACGCCGCACTTGACGCGCAACCGGGATGTTTATTTGCGTCTTCATCACCGGACCCGTCTGGCACGCAGCAAGGACGCCAATTATTTTGTTTCGGTGCATGCGGATGCTGCGCGGCGTCGAAGCGCACGGGGCGCTTCTGTCTACATGCTGTCGACCAAAGGTGCAAGCAGTACAGAAGCGCGCTGGCTTGCAAATCGGGAAAATGCGGCCGACCTCGTGGGCGGGTTCAAGTTGACAGACAAGGAGCCGGTGTTACAGAACGTCTTACTGCAAATGTCTCAGGATTCGGTGCATGAATACAGTGTGCATGCGAGCCGGTCTATGGTCAGTTCCCTCAAGCGGATAGGAAGAATGCACAACAGCCGGATTAACCGCGCAGGTTTTGCCGTGCTGAAATCTCCGGACATTCCTTCAATTCTGGTGGAGACCGGGTTTATTTCGAACGCTACGGATGAAAAACTGTTGCGCTCAACTGCGCACCAGAAGAAAATTGCGCAAGCTTTGTACAAGGGAATCCGGGATTATTACCGCCAAAACCCGGAATACAGCTGATTAAAGTTCGAAGTAGCCAATCCACAGACCCGGAAGATTTGCTTGCACTTCCATTTGGTACAGTTCGCCAAGCTGCATGTTCAGCGGTTCTTCCGAAGACAGATAAGACCCGGCCGTCAAAGTCGGGTGCGCCCCGTGCAGGCGGTGCAGCCAACTGAGATAGAGGCGTCGGACATGGCCGTCTTGCATCAAGGGGCCGCTCAGACGGGGACCGCACAGCAGATAGGCGGTGCGTGCTCCCATATCTTGAAGTTGCTGCATGATCGAGGCACAGCTGACTGATTCAGGCTCGTTGCTCAAAACAACCTGAACTCCTTGCTGGCTATAGACTTCGATTTTCTCATTTGGCGTGTCAGAGGGCACCAGTAGCCGTGTACGATCCGCAACCGCTGGAGGAATAGGGAAATCCAGACTGCGACTAATCGCCAACACGTTGGGGAAGGGAGTGCTGTGATTTTCTTCGCGATATTTGTGCAGATACGGAAACTGGTCCAGATGCGCCAGTTGCAGAATGTCCCCTAATTCACCGTGGTGCAAGTCCCGCAAGTAGCTTCCGCTGGTGATGAAACAATCGGCCTGAATCAGGAGTTCGTACAGGAATTGCAGATCGCGAGAATCGCTCAAGGTGCGCGGACGCGCCCATTTCCCTGAGGCGGTAGGGATGGCGATGGCGCCATTTGCACTCATGATGTAACTGGCGTATACGTAGGGATTCCCGGGAGCCCCCTGTTCGATCAGTCGATGTTTCAGACACAGCCGTTCCAAAGGCTGCGCAGGGGCTGTGGAGGGATAGAGACGAGAGGCAACTTCGACCATAAGGCAATTGTAATAGACACTCTAATAAAATAAATATTTCACTGGCTTGTTTATCGTGAACGCATTCGATCTCGAAAGATTTCGGCGCACGGTTCCGTACATCCACGCGCATCGGGGTCGATGCTTTGTCCTGCATTTGGACAGTGTGGTATTGGAAGGTGCTGGCGTCGATGCCCTGTTGACCGACATTGCGCAATTGCATGCGCTGGGTGTCCAGGTTGTCTTGGTGTTCGGCACCCGTTGCCGAATCAATCGCGTGTTGCCGAAATCTCGCTTTCATGAGGGGTGCCGAATTACGCGTGCAGCAGATATGGATGCGATCAGCGCGGAAGTGGGTGCAGCGCATACCGAGATTCAGGCGCGGCTGTCTTGTGGTTTGGCGAATACACCAATGGCCGGGATGCAGTTGCGGGTTTTGGGAGGCAATCTGGTGGCTGCGCGGCCGCGGGGCGTGCGCGACGGGATGGATTTTGAGCGCACCGGAGAAGTGCGGCGGGTGGAAGCCGAACAGATTCGTGCCTTGCTGGATCAAGGCGCTATCGTGCTCTTGCCCCCGCTTGGCGATTCACCGACTGGAGAAGTCTTCAACCTGGATTCCATTGGATTGGCCAGCGTCGTTGCCCAGGCGACGGCGGCGGACAAGTTGATTTATTTGCACGGAGAGTCGACCTTGCGGGCGCGACATGGCGCGATTCGGCAGATTACCGCGGCCGGTGCGACGGAGCTGATGCACCGACGGCGTTTGACGCCCACATGGCGGCGTTTGCTGCAAAGCGCCGTGGATGCCAGTGTGTCCCGGGTCAATCGCGTGCATCTGCTGGATGCGCGACGCAATGGTGTATTGCCGCAGGAGTTGTTTACTCGGCAAGGGTCTGGGATTATGCTGACTCGGGCAGAACCCTATTCGCCAAGACAGGCGGAACTGGTCGACATCGGGGGCATTCTGAGTCTGATTGGACCGTTGATTGAGCAGGGTGTTCTGGTTGCGCGCAGTCGTGAAGAAATCGAGTTGCATCTGGCAAACTATCGGGTCATTGAAGTGGATGGGCTGATTGCCGCTTGTGTTTGCCTGCTTCCGTTGGATTCTCGCCATGCAGAATTGGTCTGTCTGGCCGTGCATCCGGAATACCGCAATCAGGCTTTCGGGCAAGTCCTGCTGGACGATGCCTGCGAGCGTGCAAGCGCACAGGGAGCGGTGAAAGTGTATGTGTTGACGACACAAGCTATGCACTGGTTTCGGGGCCATGGCTTTGAGTTGACTTCGCCGCGCTCTTTGCCAGTGGCGCGTCGGTCCTTCTATAACAATCGGCGGGGAGCAAAAGTGTTGGTGAAAGTTCTGGGGGATGCCAATGGGTGACGAAATTTCGACCGACCGGTTTACCGAGGCGGATTCTCAGCGTTTTCGCGAGAATTTGGAGCAGGAGACCTCTCTGCTGGGGCGCTGGTTTGACGAAGGGCGTTTTGATGAGCAGCACTATCGGGTCGGTTTTGAACTTGAAACCTGGCTGGTGGATCTCGATTGCCATCCCCTGCCGCACAACGAAGCCTATCTTGAGCGCATGGGTAGCCCCTTGTGTCTGCCGGAGTTGTCCCAATTCATCGTCGAATTCAATACCGAGCCGGCTGATCTTGGCGACAATGTGCTGGACACGCTGCATCAACAGTTATCGGAAATTTTCGGGCAGGCCAGCGAGGTCGCCGAGTCGATGGACATTCGTCTGGGTACGATTGGCATCCTGCCAAGCGTCCAGGAGCATGACCTGACGCTCGACAGCATGAGTTTGCTGAATCGCTACCGTGCACTCAACGAGCGGGTGATGGAAATGCGCAAGGGGTGTCCGCTGCAGATCGATATTCGAGGTCGGGATCATTTGCGCAGCCTGCATGAGGATGTGATGCTGGAGTCTGCATGCACATCATTTCAGGTGCATCTGCAGGTCCCGCTGTCGCGCTCGGTTGAGGCATACAACGCCTCACTTGCGCTGTCGCCCGTGACAGTGGCCGTGTCGTGCAATGCGCCGTTTTTGTTTGGTATGGATTTATGGGAAGAGACTCGAATCCCGTTGTTTGAGCAATCGGTCAGTCTGGGCAGCTTGAGTTCCAGCGATGGGAAGCGGATCGGAAGAGTCAGTTGCGGCAGCGACTATGCGCACGAGTCTCTGTTTGAGTTCTTTGAAGAAAATCTGGCTGCGTTTCCGGTGATTTTGCCGTTGCCTTTTCAGGATGCGCTGGAAGAATTCCGGCACGTGAAACTGCACAATGGCACGATCTGGCGCTGGACTCGCCCCCTGATTGGCTTGGACACAGCAACGCCGCATTTGCGCATTGAGCATCGCGTCATGCCTTCCGGGCCGACCGAGATTGACATGATTGCCAACGTGGCCTTCTTCCTGGGGTTGATGATGGCGATACTGGAGGGGGGCGAGGACCTGGTAGAGAAGATCTCGTTTGAGCAGATGCGCGAGAACTTCTATCGGGCCGCAAAATCCGGCTTGGATGCCCGATTGCGCTGGAGGGATGGGGCGGAATACACGGCTCGGGATCTGGTATTGCGCGAGTTATTGCCGATGGCGCGTCGCGGTCTGCAGGCTTCCGGGCTAGGGGCTTCGGAATCGGATCGTTATCTGGACATTATCGAACAGCGCGTGGCGCGACGCATGACCGGCGCGCGCTGGATGCGCGCATGGCATTATGCTCACGATGGCGATGTGCAGTCGCTGGTGGGCGCCTATCTGACGCGGCAGCAGGAAGGCCGACCGGTACACGAGTGGTCGTTTTGAACATGCTGCAAATCCTCGATCACGTGCCTTCCGGGCTTCTCGATTGCGCCTCATCAGAGTTGGCGGATCTTCTGGGAGGGCCGACTTTGCTGCATGTCCCGGGCGAGCGGCCGGAACCTCTGCATGTGTCGGTGCTTTTGCATGGGAATGAAACAACGGGTTGGGAAGCTGTGCGCGGCCTTTTGCAGGGCTTTGTAAATCAGCCGCTTCCACGCGCAATGTCAGTACTGATCGGCAACGTGGAGGCAGCGCAATATGGGCAGCGTGTGTTGCCCGGGCAACAGGATTACAACCGGGTCTGGGATGGCGGCGATAGTGCGGAACACCGCATGGCACAACAGGTTCTCGCGGAGATGGCTCCGCGCAGCCCCATCGCCAGCATTGATGTGCACAACACGAGTGGGCCCAATCCGCATTACGCCTGCGTCAATTGTCTGGATGAGGAACATGTGGCATTGGCGCGGCAGTTTTCCCGCATGCTGATCTATTTGTTGGCGCCGAATGGCCTGCATTCCATGGCGTTCAGCAAGTTGTGTCCGGCTGTGACGGTGGAGTGCGGGGTTCCGGGCCAGTCAGAGGGTGTGGCGCATGCTCAGGCATATCTGCTGCAGTGTTTGACAGAGGACCTTCCCATTCCAACAGCATCGGTTGTGGATGACGTTGAGATCTATTGCACCAAGGCGCGCGTAAGCATTCCAAGTGGAATGTATTTCAGTTTTCAGGACACCGAAGCCGAATGCCGAATCCATCCGGAACTGATTGAGCACAATTTTCAGCAATTGCCTGAGGGCACGAAATTTGGTGTTTGGGGACATCCGGACTCGCGGCTGGAAGTCGAAGGCGAGAACGGTCAGGACTTGTATGACGTCTACTTTGAAAACCGCGGCCACGATCTGGTGGTGCGGCGACCTTTCTTTCTGTCGATGCTGACCCTGCGTGAGGATATTGTGGTGCAGGATTGCCTGTGTTATCTGTTGGAGCCCATGAATCAGGGAGCAGAAAGTCTGGTGAGCGACTGAAATCAGCGCTTGTCTTCTGGCAATTCCAGACGTTCCACTTTGCCCTCAATGATGCGCGGGGTTTTGCGCACAGGATCATAGGGTTCGGCGTCTTTTGAGCGTCGGAATAGGCGCAGCAGAAGGCTCATCGGACTCAGCAACAGGGCCGCTCCAACAATATCGGTCATAAAGCCAGGGAGCAGCAGCAGGACTCCCGCAATGGCGATCTGCGCACTCCCGACAGACAACTCGATGAACTGCCACATACCTGCACCTGGATTGAGGTTCTGGCGCAAACTTTGGGTTCCGGCCCGTTGAATCAGGATTGTTCCCAGTACTGCGGTCGCCACCTCAATCCAGAAAATTGTCCAGCCGTGCTCTACGGCGGCCATGATGAGCAGGAATAACTCCAGCAAGAAAAACAGGCCGAAGTAGGTCAGCAGCGGCATGATCGTTTAGTTGAGATGGCGGCAGACCAGATTCGCCAGGGCCTGGATGTGCTGGGGGTGATCGTTGAGCGCGGGAATGTAGTAGAAGGCTTGACCTCTGGCTGCGAGGAAGACTTCCCGGCTTTGTTGGGCGATTTCTTCCAGCGTCTCCAAGCAGTCTGCAGCAAAGCCCGGGCAGAAGACAAATACATTTTGCATGCCACGGCCCGCCCATTGCCGCAGCACGTCATCGGTGTAGGGCTTGAGCCACTCTTTCGGGCCAAAACGTGACTGAAATCCCAATCCCCATTGATCTTCGGCAAGGCCGAGTGTATCAGCGATTTGCTTCGCACTCCTTCGGCATTGCTGGGCGTATGGATCGTGCTTTTCGGATTCCGCCGGAAGGCCGTGGAATGACAGCAACAGGCGGGTTTGGGAGTCGCATTCACTCATATGCTCGCGAATTCGCGTCGCACAGGCGTGAATATAACCTTCTTCGTTCGCATAGCCGGCAATCAAAGAGATATGCGGCATAGAAGGATCTCGCTCCAGGGTTTTGTGGAGCACATCAAAGGTGGATGCGGTGGTGGTGTCTGAAAACTGCGGATAGAGTGGCAAGACAATCAGAGATTCCACCGAGCCGAGTTCCTCAAGGGCTTCGCTGATGGACGGATGGCCGTAACGCATCCCGAGTGCCACACGCACCGAGTGGCCGCGATTGTGCAATTCCTGCTCTAGCGCGTCACGCTGCTGCTGGCTGTGGTAGAGCAGCGGGGAGCCGTGTTCGGTCCAGATTTTCTGATACAGTCGCGCGCTTCGTCTCGGTCGAATGCGCAGAACAAACCCATGCAGAATGGGCTGCCACAAGATGGGAGACAGCGCGATTACACGTCGGTCGGACAGAAATTCGGCCAAATAACGCCGCACTGCCGCCGGGGTTGGGGCTTCGGGAGTTCCGAGATTGCTGATCAGGACCCCGAACGGTCCTGTGGGCGCGGTCACTGTACGGTTTGCGAGAACCGGCGCTCGTGCAGTGGGCTGCTGCGCGGGAAATGTGCCCGCAAAAACTCCATCTGGTCGGCTCGGATGCGCCGTCCTTGCAAGTAAATGTACTCGGCGTGCGTCGGCACGAATGGTATGGCCAACAGGGTCATGCCGGCATCTTCCGGAAGCCGTCCCGCCTTGTGGTTGTTGCAGCGCTTGCAGGCCGTGACGACATTGTTCCATTCGTCGGTTCCGCCCAAGCTGAGCGGGCGCACGTGGTCGCGGGACAATTCCCGACGGGAAAAGGATTCGCCGCAGTACATGCATAGCCACGCATCGCGCTTGAACAGAGTGGGATTGTTGAGCGGCGGCGTGTAATTGGGATGCTTGCGGTGATGGCTTCCGACAGTGGAAATGATCGAATTGATTACCAACTCGCTGCGCTTTCCGGTGACGGCATTGACGCCGCCACGAATGCGCATGATGTCCTGGCCGTTGACGTAGGCGACTTTATCGGAGCAATACAGGCGAATCGCATCCCAATAGTCAATCCACTCCAGTGGCAGACCGGCAACATCGGTGCGCAAAATCTGTTGTGAAAGAAGGTCCTGCATGCCTTGATCCCCAATTGTGGGCTAATTATAAGGGATTTACACGGCATTTCGCCGGATTG
>RKRZ01000128.1 GCA_007571105.1 Gammaproteobacteria bacterium | reverse complement strand
GGCTTCTTTGGGTGACAAATGATCTGGATGGAGATCACGCAGGCGCTTTTGGGTTTCCGACTCGGGAACGGGGGCAGGCTTGGATTCAAGCGGTGCAAACAGATCGGTTTGTACGGAATTTCGGGCCCGCCCGGTACTGTCGTCTTCTAATTCACGCAAGTATTCCCGGGCACGCTCGACAACCGGCAAAGGGATGCCGGCGAGTTGTGCGACTTGCAGGCCATAGCTTTGGCTGGCCGGGCCTTCCTGGACGGTGTACAGAAAGGAAATCTGTTGTTTGTGCAAGCTTGCATCCAGGTGCAAGTTAATGACGCCATCGTGGTGGTCGGCCAGTTGCGTCAATTCGAAATAGTGGGTTGAGAACAGGCTCAGGGCTCGGTTTTTCTCAACCAGATGCTCCGCGCAACTCAAGGCTAATGCCAGTCCGTCGAAAGTACTGGTGCCCCGCCCAATTTCGTCCATCAACACCAAGCTGCACGGGGTGGCATGATGCAAGATGCTGGCTGCTTCGGTCATCTCGACCATAAAAGTTGAGCGTCCGGAGCCGAGGTCATCCGAAGCGCCGATGCGGGTGAAAATGCGATCAATTGGACCGATTCGAGCGGATTGCGCCGGCACATGACTGCCGATGCAGGCCATCAGCACAATCAGGGCAACTTGGCGCATGTAGGTGGATTTGCCGCCCATGTTGGGTCCGGTGATCAACAGCAGGCGGCGTTGTTCTGACAGCAATGCGTCGTTCGGGACAAAAGGCTGGTCCAGGATTTGCTCCAGCACCGGATGACGGCCCGCTTGGATCTCAATGCCGATTTCGCCGCTGAGTTCCGGCAGGCAGTACCGATGCACGCGTGCGTTCTCTGCGAAACAGGCCAGCACATCCAATTCTGCCAGCGATTCGGCGTAGCGCCGAAAAGATTCCAGATGGGGCATCAGAAATTCAAGCAGTTCTTGGTAAAGCTGCTTCTCTCGCTCCAAAGCGCGGGTTTGCGCGCTCAGAATTTTGTCTTCAAACTCCTTGAGTTCGGCGGTCAGATAGCGCTCGACGTTCTTCAAGGTTTGGCGGCGGCGATAGTGTTCCGGCGCATGGTCGGCCTGGTTACGCGGCAATTCGATGTAGTAGCCATGGACGCGGTTGTATGAAATCTTCAATTGCGCAATGCCGCTTGCCTCGCGTTCGCGCTCTTCCATTTCCAGCAGCTGCTTTTCGGAACCGGTCGACAATTCGCGCAGTTCATCCAGCGAATCATCAAAGCCGGGTGCAATAGCACCGCCATCCCGAATGGAGGGAGGCAGCGGTGGTTCGTTCAAGGACCGCTGCATGTGTTCGGCAATTGCAGGGTCCGTCTCAAGCGTTGCGATATAAGATTCCAACTCAGGACTTTCAATCTGCTTCAGAAGCCTGCACAAATTCGGAAGTTGCGTCAGTGTTTGTCCCAGCCCGGACAAGTCACGTGGCGATGCAGTACGTAACGCAATCCGAGCGATCACGCGTTCAATGTCGAAGATTTGACTTAATTGATCGCGTAAAGCGGTGTGGTGGCTGCTGAATTGCAGTTGAGCGACAATGCGATGGCGTGTTGCAAGAGCTTCATGGTTGCGAAGAGGAGTATTTACCCAGCGTCCCAGACAACGACGTCCCATGGAAGTGACGGTGCGATCGAGCGCACCGATGAGACTGTGTTTGGCTTCGCCGGAAAAACTGCGTTCCAACTCCAGGTTGCGCCGAGTCGCCGCGTCCAGATAAACATAATGCTCACGACGTTCGCGTTGCAGCCCTGTGATATGTGGCAGCGCAGTGCGTTGAGTCTCGCGGGCGTAGTAGAGGAGTGCGCCTGCGGCGCCCAAGGCTGAAGGTGCATCCTCACAGTCAAAACCTGCCAAGTCCCGCACACCAAATTGTTCGCACAAAAGTCGAGTGGCCGTGTGCGCATCAAAATGCCAATCTCCAAGAGGCTGCCAGTGTGCGGCGCTAAAGTTTGGAGGAGCAGTGGATTCGGGATAAAGAATCTCTGCGGGGCTGAGGCGTTCCAGTTCTGCCTGAAGATCCTCCAGATGTTCCAGTTGCATCGTGCGAAAGTGTCCGGAACTCAGGTTCAGTGTAGCGAGTCCGAATGGAGCTTCCAGCCATAGTGCAGCCAGAAGGGCATCGCGTCCTGCGTCCAGCAATTCTTCTTCGATAAGTGTGCCGGGAGTGACGATGCGCGTGACTTCGCGCTCCATCGGACCGCGCCCGTCCGGACTTTCCCCGACCTGTTCGCAAACCACTACGGATTTGCCAAGTTGGGTGAGTTTGGCCAGGTAAGTGTCGACTGAGACTACCGGGACGCCAGCCATGGGAATGGGTTGCCCTGCCGACCGGCCACGCTCGGTCAGCACGATGTCAAGCAGTTGTGAAGCTTCGCGAGCGTCCTCGTAGAACAACTCGTAAAAATCTCCCATCCGGTAGAGCAGCAGATGATCTGGATGTTGCGCCTTGAGTTCCAGATAACGGCGCATGACCGGGGTGTGTTGGGATTGAGCGGCTTCCATTAGAGCGGAACTGGAGCTTGGAGGTTATTCTAGTCATTGTCTTGATACGGAGGCTCTTTGGATTCGGATACGGCAATGCCCACGCGAATCGTGAGTGAGTCGCTATGGATTAAAGTCCCACCAATGAATGAAAAATCATTCGGAAAAGTCGGGATGCGCGAGCTCGTTTTCAATCCGATCGAGTGTGGTGGCCAGGGAGGTCAGTGGAACAACCTCGACATCCTTGCGGGATTGTCGCTCCGTTCCTCCGTAGACGATAGTTTTGCTTGCGACTTGTGGCAATGCTTTTGAAACTTGGCCTAGGTCGTTGAACCAGTCGGAAGCAATTGTTGCACCTGCTTTGATTTCTATTGCACCCATGTGGTTGCCGTGTTGGCACAAAAGGTCACACTCTAGGCCTCGAGAGTCACGAAAAAAGGATAGGTTTGAGCGCCGGCTGCGGTTGAATCGATGTTTGAGAGCCTCGACAACGACGGCATTTTCAAACAATGCGCCGCGAAGAGGATGAGTGGCAATTTGTCCGGCGTGTTCGATCCCGAGCAGATAGCTTGCGAGACCAACATCGTAGAAGTAGAGTTTTGGTGATTTGACCAGCCGCTTGCGAATGTTTGAAAAATGTGGAGGGAGCCGAAACGCAATGTGACTTGCCTCCAAAACAGCCATCCAATGCCGCGCTGTGGTGTGTGAGACTCCGGTATCTGCACCAACTGACGAGAGGTTGAGTAGTTGTCCCACGCGCCCGGCGCAAAGTCTTATGAATTGTTGAAAACTTGAGAAATTGCGAATTTCTCCAATACGGCGTACGTCGCGCTCAACATAAGTCTCAAAATAATCTCCGAGTGCTTGTACGGGATCGAGTTTTAAGTCATAAATCCTCGGGTAGAAGCCTGAGCACAGGATTTCATCAATGTTGTCGTTTCCCCCGATTTGTTGTCGCTCAGCAATCGAAAATGGTAGAAGACGAAGCAATGCTGTGCGCCCGGCAAGCGATTGACTGATGCTATCGGAAAGTTGAAACTGTTCGCTTCCAGTCAACACAAACAAACCATTGCGTCTGGTTTCGTCGGCGTAGACTTGAAGGTAAGACAGCAATTGCGGAACACGCTGGATTTCATCCAGGATGGCCCCTTCCTGAAGTTGTGCGAGGAAGGCTGAGGGGTCGGATTTGGCGAATTGACGTTGATTGGGCGCTTCAAGGCTGACGTATTCCAGATGCGGAAAGGCCATGCGACATAGCGTGGTTTTGCCGGACTGGCGCGGTCCG
>RKRZ01000106.1 GCA_007571105.1 Gammaproteobacteria bacterium | reverse complement strand
CGGATGACCGGCATCATGACCTTGATTGCAGTGTTGGTCAGTACGGTCAACAGCCTTCTGTAATTGAGCATTCCGGGGTATTGGGGCTTCCCCTTTACGCATTTAGGTTCCCAGAGAGAATTGATGCAGCAGCAGGTGCTGGGTGACGGCGGCACGATTGTGTACGACCCGGCTTACTTTAAAGAAGCGCCGGAGAATCTGTTTGACCCGCACCAGTTGGGCGTGCAGGGGATGTTGAGTAGTTTCGGGAGTGGTCGCGGCACGGTCTGGCTGTTTCACTACGAGGGAGTTGATTATGCCCTGCGGCACTATCGGCGCGGCGGCAAGGCGGCACTGCTGTGGGAGGACCGTTATTGGTGGACCGGCAATGCGCGCACGCGCCCGGTCCGGGAGGAGGCGATTTTGAATTTTTTGCTGAAACAGGATTTTCCGACGGCAATTCCGGTTGCCTGGCGCATTCAGCGCGGAGGGTTGATGTATCGCGCTGATTTAATCAGCACGCGAATCACCAAGGCGGCGTCGCTGGTGCAAGTTCTGGGGCAGGGGGCATTGCCGCGCCAGGACTGGCAACGCTTGGGGACTCTTTTGCGCCGTCTTCATGATTTGCAGGTCTGGCACGCCGACCTCAACTTAGGCAATATCCTCTGGCGCGAGTCCGACGGCTTTCATGTGATCGACTTCGACCGTAGCCGAAGACGCCGAGGAAATTTCTGGAAGCCGCGCAATTTGAAGCGCTTGCGGCGGTCCTGCCTCAAGGAGCAGCAGCGTCATACGCCGTTTTATTTTGAGGATGGGGACTTCGAGGCTCTCCTTGAGGGTTACGAGGGCAACACAGCGTAGCGTTTCAGTGCTTCGATATAACGGTGCGCGACCTGTTCGCGCTCGCGCACGTGCGCCGCTGCGGCTGTTGCAATGCGGGATACTTCTTCGGGTCGTTGCAGCCATTGGCGAAAGATTTCCTCAAGCGCGCCGACATCCAAAGCCTGGGCCAGGCCGCCGTCGGCAAGCAACGCAGAAGTTTCTTCTGCAAAGTTCTCGACATGCGGGCCGACAACACAGGCCTTGCCGAGTGCGGCCGGTTCGATGACGTTGTGGCCGCCGCGCGGTATCAGCGAGCCGCCAAGAAACACAAAGTCCGCATGGCGCATCCACCATCTGGATTCGCCCAGCGTATCCACCACATAAATTTCATCCTCGCTCCGCGGCTTTCTTGCCTGCGTGTGAAGGGACGCGCGCCAGCCTAGGGCGTGCAGTCGTTTGAGAATATCCGGCGCCCGCTCCGGATGGCGCGGCAGCAGGACCAGCAGATGCCCTCCAGGATCAAGCCTCTGCCACAGTTGCGCAAGCTGTTCTTCTTCGTCTGCGTGGGTGGAGGCGGCCAGCACGTAGGCTCGCGAAAATGGCCGATCGGCATCAACCGGGTTTTCGGCTGTCGCGTACTTGATGTTGCCCAGACTGACGACACGCTCTGGGGAAGCGTTCTGATTCAGGAATTTCTGGCGATCCTCGTCGCTACGTGAAAGAATGCAGTGAGCACGTTGCAGGGTCAATTGCAGGGTGTGGCGCAGGAGAAATGGAGGGTGGTCGGTGCGGTCGGTCAATCGGGCATTGATCAATGCCAATGGAATATTCCGCTGTTGGGCCGCATAAAAGAAGTTGGGCCACAATTCGGTTTCCATAATCAACAGGGCCCGGGGCTGGATCCGGTGCAGCCAACGGCAGACCACTGTGGCGTGGTCCAATGGAAAGTACACACAGGCCAGTTTTGGCATCAACACGTGCGCCATGCGCCGCCCGGTCGGAGTCGTGACGCTCAGAAACACGGTATGTCCCTCATCCTGCAGCAGATGAATCAGTGGCGCGGCAGCGCTGACTTCGCCAACCGAGCAGCAGTGCACTCCGACACATTCTCCAAGGTCCTTGGGCAGTCGCCAGGCGTAGCGTTGGCACAGATAGGTGATTCCCCCATCCTTTACAGCGCGCATGAGGGTGTACACCCCCGCCGGGATGGCCGCAATCAGGGAGACGATGCGATAACTCAGCGGCACTGGCTCGCAACTCATGGCAGCATCTAGTAGATCGGCAGTTGCGAGTCTATTTCGCGCGCCCAGGCGTCAATGCCGCCCTTTAGATTGAGGATGCGGGAGAAGTCGAACTGCTGTTCCATATACAAGGCGGCGGCGCGGCTTCGGATGCCATGGTGGCAGATCACGACTGTTTCCCGGTCCGGATCAAGTTCCGCAAGACGCTGTGGCAATTCCCGCATGGGAATGTAGTGGCTGTTCGGCAGGCACACGCGCTCAATCTCCCAAGGCTCCCGGACGTCCAGGAGCACCGGTGCGTCGGCTTCGGAATCCAGCAACTGCTTGAGTTCCTGTACGGAGATGTCGCGCATGTTCAGTGCAATTGGCCTGTACGGAGCAGGGGGTCGAGTTCCAGTTCAAACAGGCGCCGGATGGAGGGTCCATTTTCTGTGTCGGCATTTGGGCAGATCAGCTGTGCTGTCATGACCGGAGCTTGGCCGACGACAGCAAAGATGCGTCCCCCCTCCTTGACCCATCGTTCGAAGCGCGGCGTGTAATTCGGTAGCGATCCGGTCAACACAATCGCATCGTAGAGGACAGTACTGTGGTGCTGCCATGCGTTGGCGGTGCGCACTGTGACATTGTTACAGCCCAATTCCCGAAGGGTGGTTGCCGCTTGTGCGGCCAATTCCCTGTGGATCTCCAGACTGTCAATCTGTTGGGCCAGTTGGCTCATGCAGGCGCTCAAGAATCCGCTGCCGGTGCCGATTTCTAGGATGTGCTCATGCGGCTGCAGATCAATCGCTTGCAGCAACAGGCCTTCCTCACGCGGCGTCATGGTGCGTTGTTCGCACGGCAAGGGCGTGGGAATGTCGGCGTAGGCCAAAGCCGCATGGGAGGGCGGAAGAAAACGCTCGCGCGGCAGTTCGGCCATCACCTCCAGGGTACGCTCGTCCATGACTGCGCCTTCACGAAGTTGCCGTTCCACCATGTTCTGGCGGGCGAGTTCGAAATTCATTGCTTTGGGAAAGCAGGGAGTCGCGATACGCTTATTGCGGGGTGTAGAGTTCGGCGCCTTGTTCTCTGAATTCTGCCGCTTTCTCTTTCATGCCTTCGTTCAGTGCCTCGGTCATGTCCTGCAACTGGTGCGTCTGCGCAAATTGGCGCACTTCCTGAGTGATTTTCATGGAGCAGAAGTGAGGGCCGCACATCGAGCAGAAATGCGCGGTCTTGGCTGCTTCGCGCGGCAATGTCTCATCATGGAATTCCTCCGCCTTCTGGGGGTCCAGTCCCAGATTGAACTGGTCGCGCCAGCGGAATTCAAAGCGCGCTTTCGATAGGGCATTGTCGCGCAATTGTGAGCCCGGATACCCGTGTGCGAGGTCCGCCGCATGCGCGGCAATCTTATAAGTGATGATGCCAACGCGCACGTCCTCCTTGTTGGGCAGGCCCAGGTGTTCCTTGGGGGTCACATAGCACAGCATGGCGGTGCCAAACCAGCCGATCATGGCCGCGCCAATTCCTGAAGTGATGTGATCGTAGCCGGGAGCAATATCGGTAGCCAGTGGACCGAGGGTATAGAAAGGCGCTTCCTGGCAGACCTCAATTTCCCGCTCGACATTCTCCCGAATCATGTGCATCGGGATGTGTCCGGGACCTTCGATCATGACCTGCACGTCATGCTCCCAGGCGATTTTGGTCAACTCACCCAAAGTGTTCAATTCTGCAAACTGGGCTTCGTCATTCGCATCCGCAATGCTGCCGGGACGCAGTCCGTCACCCAAAGAGAAGGCAATATCGTAGGTCCGCATGATCTCACAGATGTCGGCGAAGTGCTCGTACAGGAAACTTTCCTCGTGATGCGCCAGACACCATTTCGCCATGATGGATCCGCCACGCGACACGATGCCGGTGACCCGATTGGCCGTCATCGGGATGTAGTGCAAGCGTACCCCGGCGTGCACCGTGAAGTAATCAACGCCCTGTTCGGCCTGTTCGATCAGTGTGTCCCGATAGATTTCCCAAGTCAATTCCTCGGCACGTCCATCCACTTTCTCAAGAGCCTGATAGATGGGCACCGTGCCAATGGGCACGGGGGAATTCCGCAAGATCCATTCGCGGGTTTCGTGGATGTTTGCACCGGTTGACAAGTCCATCACCGTATCGCCGCCCCAGCGCACCGCCCAAACCATTTTCTCGACTTCCTCGGCAATCGAGGAGGTGACGGCGGAGTTGCCGATGTTGGCATTGATCTTGACGCGAAAGTTGCGGCCAATAATCATGGGCTCCAATTCCGGATGATTGATATTGCACGGAATGATGGCGCGCCCGCTTGCGACTTCTGCGCGAACAAATTCGGGGGTGACTTCCCTTGGCAAGGTGGCGCCAAAGGCTTCTCCGGCGTGTTGTCGCAGCAGTTCCTCGTAGGCGGGGTCTTCGCGCAGGGCTTGCAGCCGGCAGTTCTCGCGAATGGCGACGTATTCCATCTCCGGGGTCACCACGCCCTGGCGCGCGTAGTGCATCTGGGTGACTGCACGGCCAGATAAGGCCCGACGCGGCAATCGCGAGGGCGGCATGCGGATGGAGTCGAGGCTTGCGTCGGTCAGGCGCTCTTGCCCGTAATGGGAACTTGGAGCATCCAGTATTTCTGTATCTTTTCGCTCTTCAATCCAGTTTTCGCGCAAGGGAGACAGCCCGGCGTGAATGTCAATTTCCGCTTGAGGGTCTGTGTAGGGCCCGGAGGTGTCGTAGACCGGAATCGGCGGATTGATTTCTTCCCCAAAACTGACGGAAGAAGGTGTCTGCTCGATCTCGCGCATGCCGACGCGCAAATCCGTCCGGGACCCGGTCTGGTAAATCTTGCGGGACCCGGGCAGAGGATCGGTGACGTCTTCGGACAGACGGGCTGTGCGTGTGTGGAGGTCTTCGGCGGTCTGACTCATTGTGCCGGAATTATATATGTATCTTGAGTCGGACGACGCCGGTTATTTCGATGAGCCCGCGGGCATATAAAATGCACGTTTTATTTTTCCTTTCCCCAAGATTTTCGTATGTTTTCCTGCGGTTCGTTGTGCATGCAATTGTGCAGTCTGTCTTTTTCAGTGCTGATGCCGATAATGCTGTTTTTGGCGGCGCTGGGAGGTGCCAAGGCGCAAGAAGTGATTTCCGTGTATGGAGAGAAGGCAGTGTTCCAACATGCGGGGCTGCCTACTGACACGCCCAACCTGATTCGCTTGGCTCCCGGAGGTGCGGTCAATCGCAATGGACCTTTAACCAGCATTCCGCAATACCGGGGGCTCCATACTTATCGGGTGCAAACGCATATGGATGGGCGCCAGCCCCACACCGCGGGACCTGTCTGGATGGACAGCCCATTGCATTACATGCCCAGTTCCCTGACCGAATCGGTGCAGGTACACCGCGGGATCGCGCCGGTTCGGGTCGGCTCGGCCATTGGCGGCTACATTGATGCCATTTCGTACACCAGCCACTTCGGTCTGGGCGAGGAGTTCGAGTTCCACGGCCGAGGTTCGGCAGACAACCAGTCAGCCAACAGCGCCAACACCTACAGTGTTTTTCTGGGCACTTCGAATGCGCATACCCGCATCCACTTGTACGGCACACATGACGAGGCGGATGCGATGCATAGTGCCGATGCGCGCATTCACGCGTCCCAGTTCGAGCGGGATTTCTTCGGCATCGGGGGTGGGCACCAGTGGCAGGGGGGTGAATTCTCACTCGATTTCGCACGCAACAATACCGGCTATACCGGCACGCCCGCGCTGCCGATGGACATCCGCTATTACCACACGGACCTGGTCAATTTCCGGGCGAACCAGACGCTGGGCGAGTGGCAGATCGAAGGACAACTGTACTACCAGGATACGGAACATGATATGTCCAACTATTATTTGCGGCCCCCTCCGGACTTCAGTCCGGCAAACATTCTGCCGCCATTTCGCGGCACGGACCGGCGCCGTGCCTATATTGAAGGAGAATCTGTGGGCGGCAAATTGATCGGACAGCGGTTGTGGGCGGATGGAGAATTGCGTCTTGGCCTGGATTTCAGGCAGGATGAGAACGGAGGAACGATCTACGATCCGGATGCTATGGCGTTCTTTGTCGAAAATTTCAAAGATGCCGAGACCGATCAATATGGCGCTTTTGTCGAATGGAACGGGGCATTAGGGAGGTCCTGGAGTGGCGAGTTCGGATTGCGGGTGCAGCATGTGCGTGCGGATTCCAGCCGGGTGTCTCATTTCCGTCCGACCTGCCAGATGTTGCTGAATGCCAATGCCAATTCCACGCACCCGAAATATGGGCCCGAGGGATCACTGGCCACGCGAGGTTGCAAAGATCCGACCTTGAAGCCAGCAGACTGGATGCCTCCACCGGCTATGTCTGTCGGCATGTTGAGCAAGCGTTTCAACCAGGCCGACCGCAGTCAGAACGATACGGAGCTGGATGTTACCGCCGTGTTTCACTATGACTGGAGTGACACGGTGCAATTGGAATTCGGGGTGGCGCGCAAGACGCGAGCGCCGGCCTATATGGAACGTTACTTATGGGTTCCCTTAGAGACCAACGCAGGGCTTGCTGACGGCAACAACTATGTGGGGAATGTTGATTTGGACCCGGAAGACTCCATCCAGTTGGAGTTAGGCCTGAATTGGCGACAAGGAAGAAGCCGGTTTTCTCCGCGCATATTTGCGCGACGGGTGAACGACTACATTACCGGGATTCCGACTACGGATGAAGACGTCGTTCGCGTCAGCGGCGTGCTCAATGGAGATCCGACTCCGGTCCGTTTCGAGAATGTGGATGCGGAATTTTATGGCGCGGACGCCATCTTTCAATTTCCATTGATGGCCGGCTGGCAGGTGGATGGCACGGTCAGTTATGTCCGCGGAAAACTCCGCGAGACATTTGAAAGTCAGCGCCGGGCGAATGGCAACACTCGGAGGATCAAGGACGATAATGTTTATCGCATGCCGCCGTTACGCGGTTTGCTGTCGTTTTCCAAACAGGTGGAAGATTGGGTTGTGGCGGTTGAAGTGGACTGGTCTGCCCGCCAATCAAAAGTGTCTCAGTTGATGCTCGACGATCCGCTGAACCCCAAGAATCACAACCGCCCGACATCCGGCTATGCGTTGTACAACTTCAGATCTCAGTACACACATCCATCCTTGGGTTTGACATTGTCATTCGGCGTGGAAAACCTCACCGATCGAATGTATGTGGATCACATGAATGGGTTCAATCGAGTTCTTGAGAGCGAAATTGCGGTGGGAGAACGCATTCCGGGACCTGGGCGCAATGTTTACGCGCGGGTTTCCTGGGAATGGTGAGCGATTGAATCCCTCAAAACTCCAGACGTTCTTGCATACAGAACTGTTGGAGTGAACAAAAGTTCGGATTTGTTCAGTGGGCGCAGCTTTGGCAGTGTCCGTACAAATACAGGGAGTGATTGTCTAGAGAAAATGAGTGTTCGCTGGCAATTTTTGCAAGTTGCTGGACAAGACTGCTGTCCTCGAACTCGACGATCTCGCCACAACTCATGCAGATCAGATGTTCGTGCGGGGATTCGTCGTTCAACTCATAAACCGCGCGACCGGCTTCAAAGTTGTGGCGAATCACGATGCCGGCTTGTTCGAACTGGGTGAGGACCCGGTATACGGTCGCAATGCCGATTTCTTCCCGGCTGTCGATCAGATGTCGATAGATGTCTTCAGCCGACATGTGCCGAACCTCACTGTTTTCCAAGACCGAGATAATCTTGAGTCGGGGAAGTGTGCTTCTCAGCCCCGCTTTTCTCAAGCCGTCATCAGTAGACATAATAATGATAGGGATTTAGGCAGACACATACTCTAGCATAATGGCCGGTCAAAGTTTTTTCTGCAAACATTTCAAACCAGAGGAATTCCCATGAGCGAAGAGACTCGAAAAAACATACGCGCCTTGCTGAAACGCTTTGGCATCCGCGCGGACGAGGCGATCATTCAGCACCTAGCCACGCAAGCGGAAAACCAGACTTTGCAGTTGCGCTGCACGCTGGAGGATAGGACAGATTATGGTGATGCTCCGCCGCAATCGCCCCTGAGCGTGGTGGTGGAAGGACAGATCGGCGATTCCGACTCGACTTGAAATCAATTAAGGCTTGGCGCGCACCAGCAACGAATTAATCTGGTGCTTCTGCAGTTGGGCTTGCACTTCGCTGACTTGCGCCACGTCCTCGTAGGGCCCGGCCCGAACCCGGTACAAAGTGTCATCGCCGCGGCGAACCTCCTGGATGGAGGCGTGCGTTCCGAGTAGGGTAACTTTGGCTTTCATGGAATCGGCTGCACTGAGTCTGAGAAAGGAGCCGACTTGCAGATAGTACGCCCCCGATGATGTGGGCGCTGTCGATGAGGTTTTTTCGGGTGGTGTGGCTGGGGTTGGAACATCCAGTTTGGGCGCTGGTGCGGCCACCACGAATTCCTGATCCGGCAGCAGCGTGTAGAACTCGAAATCCAACGACGGCAAGTCTCGCACCGATTCGTCGCCAATGGCGAAGCGATCCAAGGGCATTTTCCAATCCATCTGCTGGACTGCGTCATACAGCAGGGCGCCCGCGACGCCGGCGGCCAACCCGCCGCCGAGCAGCACCCAGGGAGGCAGCGGGACGCGGCGTTTTCGGGTTTTGCGGCGAGCGGCCATCACATAGATTCCGGAGCGTTAATGCCAAGCAGTTCCAGGCCGTTGTTCAGAATCTGGCGTACCGCACAGGCCAGTCGAAGCCGTGCCTGCCGCACCCCAGTCTCATCGACCAGAACGGTAGTGGCATTGTAATAGGCGTGGAAGTCTCCTGCCAGATTTCGCAAATAGTGCGTGATGTGATGCGGACTTCGTTCACTCGCTGCACGCTGCACGATGTCCGGATATTGCGCCAATTGTTTTTGCAGTGCCTGCTCGCCGGGTTCACGCAGCTCAGACAGGTCGCAGGGCGAACTTGTGGCTTCCCCTTCTCCGGCGCGCTCCAGCAGGCGGCAGATTCGCGCATGCGCATATTGCACGTAATAGACCGGATTATCGGCGCTCTTTTGTGTTGCCAGTCGCAGATCAAAATCCAGGTGTTGTGTCGCACCGCGCATCACATAGAAAAACCGCGTGGCGTCGCGTCCAATTTCCTGTTGCAGGGCGTGCAGGGTCACGAATTCACCTTCCCGCGTGGACATGGGCAATTGTTCCTCTCCCCGGCGCAAGGTCGCGAATTGCACGAACAGAACTTCCAGCCGATTCGGGTTCTCGCCCAAGGCTTCAATGGCGCCGCGAAGTCGCGCCGCATAGCCGTGGTGGTCCGCGCCCCAGATGTTGATGACCGTGTCGTAGCCGCGGTTGAGTTTTTCGGCATGGTAGGCGATGTCGGTTGCGAAATAGGTCCACTGCCCGTTTGATCGGCGGACCACCCGGTCTTTCTCATCGCCGAAATGACTGGAGCGAAACCATGTGGCCCCCTCGCGCTCATAGAGGTGACCAGCTTCTTCAAGTTGTGCCAAAACCGCCTCGACTTGTCCGCTGTTTTGCAATTCCCGTTCGGAGCGCCAGTTATCAAAGACGGCGCCAAAACCTTCAAGGTCACGCTCAATACGTTTCATCAGAGTATTGCAGGCGGTAGTGCGTATGGATGCCCAGTCTTCGCCGCTTATCTGTTCGTGCGCGTGTTCGATAAGCAGATCCAGGTGTGTATCGTTTGCATTCGTTTTTGCTTCCTTCTCCGCTCCCGCCGGCGACGTGGGAGGAGGAGGCAGAGTGTCTGCACCGGTATGCCAGCGGCGCTGATGTTCGCGATGCAGATCGGCGGCAATGTCCAGAATGTAGTCTCCCTGGTAGGCAGAGCGTGGGAACGCGAAATCTTCGCCGCACAATTCCAGGTAACGCAGCCAGACGGAGAGGGCCAAAATGTCCATTTGCCGCCCGGCATCGTTGATGAAGTATTCGCACTCGACCGCGTATCCGCCTGCTGCAAAAATGCGACTCAAACAGGAACCCAGCGCCGCGCCGCGCCCGTGACCGATATGCAATGGGCCGGTTGGATTGGCTGAGACGTATTCAATCAGCACGCGCCCGCGACTGCCGGCAGGCTCACGGCCGTATTGGTCGCCTTGCTCGAGAATCTGGTCGATGATCTCGCTTTTGGCGTGCTCGTTCAGATAAAAGTTAATAAATCCCGGTCCCGCGATTTCGATGCGCTGGATGTCCGGATGCTCCGGCAGAGCATCACGAATCTGCTCGGCCAATTTGCGCGGCAGTATATCGGCATCGCGCGCCAGTGCCAGCGCCAGGTTGGACGCGTAATCGCCATGCTTTGCATCGCGCGTTGCGGTGATCTCGATTCGCTCTTCCTGCACTTCCGGCAAACTGCCTTCGGTGTGGAGGCGCTGCCAGGTTTCAAGCAGTTGCGCGTGCAGGAATGCTTTCACGGATTCGGGAATAGAGGCGCTTTGGGCAGTGTAGTGTACCTGCTTGCAAAGTGGCAAAAGGCTTTCCCGTACAATTGCCCGCCATGCGCCGCCTGCGCTTACTTCTCTTTATCTGTTGCGGCAGTGCGTGTGTCGCCTTGGCATCCGACCCCGCAGAGCGTTGGCTGCATAAGGACGCGCCGCGTGCGTATTTGGTGCGCCAAAGCGATACAGAGGCTGGCGTCATTGCGCGTTTTGTCACGCAGGCACATCATTGGAAGCGAGTCTGGTGTCCTTATCCAGACGCGGACGCGACCATTGAAGCAGGGGACTTGCTGGTTCGCGTACGCATCGATGGGCGTAGTTGGGTGCAGCGTGCCCGCAGAGGCAACGGGACTCGTTCACATGTTCGAGAACTCAATCGGTTCAAAATAGAAGCGGGCGAGCCCTTTGTGTTCGTTCCCCGTCCGGAAATCCATCCGGTCCAGCAGATTCCTATTGATGATCCTAGGGCTTTAGTGATTCACGAGCCGGCGCAGGCAATATCGGGGCAAGTGCTGGAAATCTGGCCGAAGACGGAGGGACAACCGGCGACTTTGATTCGTGTGGACCGCGGAACCCACCAACATTTGAAACCAGGCACGGCTTTGACAGTAGTGCCGCGTGAGGCGCTCGATGATCCGCGGAGTTGGATGCGCGCGGTGGTGGTGGCCGCATGGCCAGGCTACAGTTATGCCCTGATGATCGACTCGGAAGTGGCACCGGAAGCAGGAAATATCGTGCGCAGTCCTACAGCCTGGTGTGTGATCCGGTAAGGATGAGAGGCTGCCACCCTATGGTTTATACTAATTTGCAGCAAGCCCCTGAAGCGGGTGAGACTGGATCATCCACTGCCTATAAATCATGAATAATTTGACATTCCAAGTTGTCATCGCCGTAGAAAAGGAGGACGAAGGCTATTACGGGTATTGCCCGGACCTGAAGGGTGTTCATGTTTATGGAGACACCGAAGAGAAGGCTTTGGCGACAGCAAAAGATGCCGCAATGTGTTACTTGCTGTCAGCCATGGAACACGGAGACCCTATGCCATTAGGCACGGTCCGACAGAATGTGTCGGAACAAGGCCCATCATGGTGGAAGAAAATTGCAGGGTTGCGTCCTGCTGCCTCGGACCATAAGGAGTTTATAGAAGATTTGGCTATAGAAGACTCGACGATGCATGCAGCGGCATGACCACGTATTCAAAATCAGTTTGGGATCAACTTAAAAATAAAACCATCCAGGATATAGCCAAAGCTCTAAAGAGAGACGGCTGGGAACGAGAAAAAAGGTGTGGTGCGATCCAAGTATATCGGTCACAAACGGGCCAGCGAGTGGTGTTGCACATCCACCCAAAAGCAACAAAATCTCCGAGAATCTTGAAGGGAATTTTTGGATACAACAGGGTGGGATGAGGATGACTTAGTTCGTCTGAATCTCATCAAAAAACGTTAGGCAAGCAAGGCATGAAGCCAGACAGACCAGAAAATTGTGCGGCAGGACAATGGCCGAATGGGTCTGACTTGATCAGTTGAGTTTATCTTTATAATCCTAAAAGCACGTACACGCGACAGAGCACCAACGACTTCTCCAGCCCTCACGCATCACTATGTCCAACAATCTGGTTGTTGTAGAGTCTCCGGCGAAGGCCCGGACGATCGAGAAGTACCTGGGTCCGGACTTCCAGGTTTTGGCTTCCTATGGTCATTTGCAGGATCTGGAGTCGAAGACCGGCGCCATTGACGTGGAGCATGATTACGCTCCGAAATATCGCCTGCAAGAAGGAAGCGAGAAACATCTGAACAAAATTGCTTCGGCAATCAGAAAATGCGACACTTTGTACCTGGCATCGGACCCGGACCGCGAAGGCGAGGCGATTTCCTGGTCGGTATTCACTTTGCTGGAGGACCGCGACAGATTGCAGGGGAAGACGGTGCATCGCATCGTGTTCCATGAGATTACGCGCGAGGCGGTTACTGAGGCGCTGAAACATCCCCGTGAGTTGTCGACGGATCTGATTGATGCCTATCAGGCCCGCCGCGCCATTGATCATCTGGTCGGATTCAATCTGTCGCCGTTGCTGTGGCGGAAGATTGCGCCGAAATTATCGGCCGGGCGGGTGCAGAGTCCGGCTTTGCGCATGATTGTGGAGCGCGAGGAGGAAATTGAGCAGTTTCAGCCTCAGGAATATTGGACCGTGGATGCCCGGCTGTATAAGGACGAACATGAGTTTGAGGCGAAATTGTGGGCTTTGGATGGCGCGAAACTCAAGAAATTCGATCTGGAAGATGAAGCGCGGGCGATGCGTGCCCGGGATACGGTGCGCGCACACGCGGATCAGTTGCGCGTGGCGTCCATTGAGCGCAAGGAGCGCAAACGCAACCCGGCGCCGCCATTCACAACGTCGACCCTGCAGCAGGAGGCAGCGCGCAAACTGGGATTTTCCGCGCGCAAGACGATGCAGGTCGCGCAGCGTCTGTATGAAGGAGTTGAACTGGGTGCGGGAGAGACGGGCGGTCTGATCACCTACATGCGCACGGACTCG
>RKRZ01000021.1 GCA_007571105.1 Gammaproteobacteria bacterium | reverse complement strand
CTGCCAGTCGACGGTGTCCTGATCCAGTTCTGCCAGTAGGGTCTGTGCATATGGAGCAAGACTGGCTTCGGTGTAGCGCATGGCGGCGAACGACTTCGGATCATCGGTAGAGCCCCAATTTCCCTGACCGGCAATGAGCGGGTAGCGGTAACTGAAGTCTTGAGCCATCAGCACCATGGCGCGATAACAGGCGTCGTCGCCGTGCGGATGATATTTGCCGAGGACATCACCGACGGTGCGTGCGGATTTCTTCGGTTTGTTTCCCGCTTTCAGTCCTAATTCGGACATGGCATAGACAATGCGCCGTTGCACCGGTTTCAACCCGTCCGCCAAACTGGGCAAGGCCCGGTCCAGGATGACGTACATGGAGTAATTCAGATACGCGTGCTCGACAAAATCTCCCAGCGGCAACGTGCTGCCGTTGCCGTTTGAAGTCGGCGGAGTGTTGCTGCCACCGGTTTCTTCAAACAAATCTGCAGTTCGGCCTGACATGCCTAGACCTCAGCGAGGTGCCCTTCTTTTTCGAGCCAGGCTTTGCGGTCGGCAGCCCGCTTGCGATTGAGTAGTCGATCCAGCAACTTCTCAGTGCGGCCCATTTGGGCAAGTTCTAATTGCACCAGACGGCGCGTGTCCGGGTGCATGGTGGTTTCGCGCAGTTGTGCGGGGTCCATTTCTCCTAACCCCTTGAATCGCAGCACCACGGGTTTTACTTTTCCTGCCTTTTTTAAAAGCCGTTCCAACTCAACATCGTCCAGAGCATAGTGCACCTCTTTGCCAATATCAATTCGGTATAGCGGAGGCATGGCGACGTGCACGTGGCCTTCCTCAACCAGTTTCGGGAAGTGTTTGAGAAACAGGGCGCACAGAAGTGTCGCGATGTGCAGACCGTCGGAGTCGGCATCAGCGAGGATGCAGATCTTGTCGTAGCGCAATCCTTCCAGGGAGTCGCTTCCCGGCGCGATGCCAATGGCTTGTGCGATGTCGCTGACTTCTTGCGAATCCAGCACTTTTGTCGCTTCCACTTCCCAGGTGTTGAGGATTTTGCCGCGCAAGGGGAGAATCGCTTGGAAATTTTTGTCGCGCGCTTGTTTGGCAGAGCCGCCAGCAGAATCGCCTTCCACCAGGAACAACTCCGAGCCTGTTTCTCGCTCTTTCAGGCAATCGGCAAGCTTACCGGGCAGAGCCGGACCGGAGGCCGCCTTCTTGCGCGCCACCGTTCGGGATTTTTGCATGCGCGCTTGTGCGGCTTCAATGAACAGCGCGGCCAGCGCTTCGCCGCTTTCCACGTGGCGGGTGAGCCAGCTTTCGAACATGTCCCGAAAAATGGTGGAAAGCGCATTCTGTGCCTCTCGGGCGACAAACTTTTCTTTAGTCTGTCCAGCAAACTGAGGGTCCTGGGTCTTGTATGACAGCACATAACTGATTCGGTCCCAGACATCTTCCGGACTCAATTTCACGCCTCGCGGCAGCAGACTGCGTGCTTCGCAGAATTCACGCACCGCCTGTGTCAGTCCGGCACGCATCCCGGATACATGGGTGCCACCGCTTGGTGTCGGCACCAGATTGACGTAACTTTCGCGCAATGCCGGAGTTCCTTCCTTTGCTTGCCAGCACACGGCCCAATCGACCGCCTCTTTGCCGTTCTCGTGTGTGTCAGAGAAGGCAGGGTCGGGTATGGTCTCATCCGATAGGGTGTCCTTCAGGTATTGAGGCAGGCCATCCGGATATTTCCAGGTTTGAGTGTCTTTTCCGGGAAGGTTCAGAGAAATCTCGACAGTTGAGCACAGTACGGCTTTGGCGCGCAACAGATGCTCCAGACGCTCGGGACTAAATTCGGTCGTGTCAAAGTATTGCGCGTCCGGCCAGAAACGGACTCGCGTTCCAGTATTGCGCTGCCCAACTTTTCCAACCGCCTCGAGTTCGTGTGTAACTTCACCCCCTTCAAAGCTGATGGCGTATTCTTTTCCGCCGCGACGAATTGACACCTCGAGGCTCTTCGATAGGGCGTTGACGACGGACACTCCGACGCCATGTAGACCGCCGGCATACTGGTAATTCTTATCGGAGAATTTTGCGCCCGCATGCAGCGTGGTCATGATGACTTCGACTCCCGGACGCTCCAGTTCCGGGTGCGGGTCGACAGGCATTCCACGACCATCATCTTCAACCTCAAGTGATCCGTCTTCGTCCAAAGTGACCGTGATGTGATTTGCGTATCCGGACAACGCTTCGTCAATGCTGTTGTCGATGACTTCCATCGCCAGATGGTCGGGCGTTGCGGTGTCGGTGTACATGCCCGGGCGTTTGCGCACCGGGTCGAGACCTGAAAGAACCTCAATATCGGCAGATTGGTACTGAGGCATGTTGTGGTTGGATTATGTGCAGAGTGAAACTTTGGCGTGCGTAGATATTATTGCTGATATTTCGTCTCGGGATAGGCCACTTTTTGTGCATCACTCGCCGTTGGTGATGCCTTTAACCGAACATAGGCAATCCACCTAGCGCACCGCTACGGTACCATTTGTGGATGTCTTGACTTCTCCGTAAGCCCTGTACTTCGCGAACGCCATAGGCATTCGTTCTGCCACTCTGATCCTTTTCGACAATGAATACTTCTTCCTTTTCCAATTCTCTGAGAAGAGAGATGTTGTGAAGTGAACAGATCAGTTGTGCTCCGTTGGGGTTAGTGTCGTTTCGTCTGAACCAGTCGAGAATCTCTGCCAAGAGGTTTGTATGAAAACCAGAGTCGAGAGAATCCATTATGGCCAATCCTTCGGTTTCAAGGGCGTAGTTCAATTGTGGAAATACTGTTGCGAGATGGCGCGTTCCTCCAGATTCGTTTTGAAAAATAATGGGTGCATCCAAGCCGGAGCGCTTAAATCGCAGATGCGGCTCCGAACCGTTTGAAGAAAAGATGTCCATGCCCTCGATTCCCAAGTTGAAACGTGGCAACTTATCCGATACCCTGGAGGCAACCTCAGGGTGGTCTTGATAAAAGCGAACCAAAGTCTCTAGGTCTTGTTTCCACGGCTCAGGCTGATAAGTAATGTTTCTTTGTGTGTTGCCCAGATCCGTTGTAATTTTTAAAAATGGTTCCACTCCCATTCGTGCAAGGGTGGAAATTGCGGAAGCGTTTGCCGGAATGGATGACAGGAGCTTATCGCTTTGCCGAAGGCCCAGTTCTTTGGCGACATAGACCGGTTTGTTTGGGCGGCGTTCAAGAATACGCCGGGGGCGTCCCTTTGGAGAAGTGAGTAGCGCCTCATACGCAAAGATTTTCGTTCCGTTATTCCGATCGATTTCGAGAATGTAATGGCAGAGGGTAGCGGTTCTGCCTTCTGAACTGCTCAACGCCGCATCAAACTCCAGCTCGATCCTTGTTGGTTGATTTGACATCTCCTGATCAAAAAACGGCAGGAATCCCGTATCAACGCTGGTGTGGCTTTGGCGGTACGAGTTCGCAGCGAAGTCTATAACTTCCGCAATGGCGCGCAACAGGGTTGTCTTCCCGGAGCCATTCGGACCAATGAAGACCACGACGGTCGGTAGACGAATGCCTTTCTTTGATGCGCTCGTTCGGAAGCAAGGCAACATCGGAGTCGTACCAGGAACTCGAAAATCAAGCTTCACCTTGTCCCGAACAGATCTGTAGTTGTCTACGGAAAACCAATGAATCATACTCAATTCTATGCAAAAAATTGCAACCTATTACAAACCTTGATCTCCGAGCTAATCAGATTTTTGGCGTTTTTGGCCGAATGGGCGAGGCGGGGAGGAGGTTTTTGGCGTGCTCGCCGCCTGAAAGCTCTGAAAAAGGCGAAATTTACCCGGAAGA
>RKRZ01000176.1 GCA_007571105.1 Gammaproteobacteria bacterium | reverse complement strand
CTGGTCGCCGCCGGCATCCCCAACAATCCGCCGAGATGGCCGGAAGCAACCGCCATCGTCAAGCGCATCCTGCGCGCCTACCGCGATGATGCACGCGATTGGGAGCGGATCAACGACTGGGTTGAGCGCATCGGCTGGCCGCAGTTCTTCGAGAGCACCGGACTCCCCTTTACCAAATTCCACATCAACAACTGGCGCGGTTCCCGTTCCAGCCTTAACGCTTCCGCTCATATCCGTTTCTAAAACGGGCAACGGCACGAGGAGGTTGTTGTGAAATTCGGAATCGTGGTCAACGAGGGTCCGTATCAGCACCAGGCTTCGGACAGCGCGTACCAGTTCGCACGTGCGGCGCTGGCTGCCGGGCATGAGATCTTTCGCGTATTTTTCTATCACGACGGGGTCAACAACGGCACCCGCCTGACGGTCCCGCCGCAGGACGATCGCAATATTGTCGAGCGCTGGTCGGAATTGGCCACAGAGAATGAACTGGATTTGGTGCTATGCGTGGCTGCCGCACAACGCCGCGGCCTGCTGGATGAGGGCGAAGCGCAACGCAACGGCAAGGATGCCGACAACATTGCGCCGGGCTTTCGCATTTCGGGGCTGGGCCAATTGATTGAGGCGGCCGTTCAATCCGACCGGCTGGTGACTTTTGGAGATTGACCGTGAGCGAAGAAGGCACCATCAAAAAGTTGATGTACGTCAACCGAAAAGCTCCTTACGGCACGATCTATGCGCTGGAGTCGCTGGAAGTTGTCCTGATTGGCGCAGCCTTTGATCAGGATGTCTGTCTGGCCTTTCTCGATGACGGCGTGTTTCAGTTGACGGAAGGACAGAACACCGACGGCATCGGAATGAAAAACTTCTCCAAGACCTACACGGCGTTGGGAGACTATGAGGTCACGCGCATCTATGTCGAGCGCGAATCCTTGGAGGCGCGCGGGCTGAGCGAGACAGACCTGCAGGAACTCACCTATGAAGACGAGGACGACGATTGGGCGGAAAAGCCCTCGTTGCATATCGTCGGCAGTGACGAACTTGCGCAATTGATGGCCGAGCAGGACGTGGTCTTCAGTTTTTGAGTGACTTATGCTGCACCTGATCAACAAATCCCCCTTTGAGCGCAACGCGCTGGACTCCTGTCTGCGATTGGCGCAGGACAGCCACGCCGTGCTGCTGTTTGAGGATGCCGTGGTCGCAGCCATGGACGGCAGTGCGCAAGCCGAATGCTTGCAGGAAGCCATGAATCGTCTGTCCGTCTATGTCCTGGGACCGGATCTGGAAGCCCGGGGTCTCCCCAAAGAACGTATTGTCGAGGGCCTGGAAGTCATCGACTATGACCGCTTTGTCGCGCTCACTTGCGAGCACGACACAACTCAATCCTGGCTGTGATGCAGCCGAATACTCTGGAGGAATACGACAATGCCACTTGAAGTCAACGGAAAAAGCTACGAAACCGACGAAGAAGGTTATCTGGCCAACATTAATGAATGGGAGCCGGCTCTGGCAGACGCCATGGCGCAGGCCGACGGCGCCGAACTCGGCGACAACCATTGGGAAGTGATCAATTTTCTGCGTGAATACTACGAGGAATACCAGATCGCTCCGGCGGTACGGGTACTGACCAAGGCCATCGGCAAAAAGCTGGGCAAGGACAAGGGCAACAGCAAATACCTGTACGAGTTGTTCCCGTACGGCCCCGCCAAGCAGGCGTGTAAATACGCGGGACTGCCGAAACCCACCGGCTGCGTCTGACCCAACCGGCACCAAGGCGTTTTGGCGCCGGGGATGGGCTGCCATGGACTTCGCGAGCTGGGTGATGACGATTCTGTACTACGGCGCCACGTTGGTGTTGGGGCTGGGACTGCTTTATCGCATCCGCCGCTACGCAACTACGCCGGCGCCCCTCAAAATCCCGACCACGCCAGCGCCGATCGACCGCACCGGGGTGCTGTTGCGCATGCTGCGCGAATTGACCCTGTTCGAGAGCCTGTTCAAATCCAACAAGTGGACCTGGCTGTTTGGCTGGATGTTTCACTTTGGCCTGCTGCTGGTGCTGTTGCGTCATCTGCGCTATTTCCTCGAACCCGTCTGGGGCTGGGTCGCGTTCCTGCAGCCGTTTGGTAAATACGCCGCCATCCCGATGGTGCTCGGTCTGCTCGGCCTGTGGCTGCGCCGTCTGGCCGTCGATCGCGTGCGCTATATTTCGGCCCCCTCCGACCATCTGATGCTGGCCCTGCTGATCGCCATCGGCCTCACCGGCATTGCCATGAGTTACGCCGTCGGCACGGATGTGGTTGCCGTGAAAGCGTTCTTCCTGGGCCTGATGTGGTTTGACTGGCAGCCCCTGCCGGCAGACCCGCTGCTGTATGCCCACCTAGCGCTGGTAGCGGCATTGATGCTGATCTTCCCGTTCAGCAAATTGCTGCATGCCCCGGGCGTGTTTTTCAGTCCGACCCGAAATCAGGCAGACAATCCGCGCGAGCAGCGGCACATTGCCGCCTGGGCCATGAAATTGGAGCGAAGCGATGGCTGAGACCGAATTCGAGGTTCCTTCCCTCAAGCCTTATCCGATCATCCCCAGGTTGGTGGATGATGCGATGGCGCACAGCCAGCCCTTCGAGTCGAAGCCAGATTTTCAGGAGCCGCTGGGGTTTCCGGGTGAATTGGTCGACAACTGGCAGGAAGTTGCGATCGAAAAGATTGGAGATCTGACCCAGCGCTACCGCTCGCTTCAAGTATTCCTGGATTCCTGCGTCAAATGCGGCGCCTGCACCGACAAGTGCCACTATTATCTGGGCACCACCGACCCCAAGAACATGCCGGTGGCGCGCCAGGACCTGTTCCGCAAGGTCTATCGCCGCTACTACACCTTGGCCGGACGTTACCTGCCTTGGCTGGTTGGCGCTGAAGACCTGACCGAAGAAGTGTTGGACGATTGGTACAAATATTTCCATCAGTGTTCGCAATGCCGGCGTTGCTCGGTCTATTGCCCTTATGGCATCGACACGGCCGAGATCTCGATGGCCGCCCGAGAGGTCATGGACACAATCGGCAAGGGGCAGAAATACTGCAACGAAATCATCGGCAAGGTGCACACCATTGGCAACAATTTGGGGCTGCCGGAACCCGCGCTCAAAGACACCCTGGAAGGACTTGAAGAAGACGTCGAAGACGAGACCGGGGTGACTGTTCGCTTCCCACTGGACGAGAAAGGCGCAGACATTCTGTTGGTGACTCCATCAGCTGATTTCTTCGCAGAACCGCATGTCGACGGACTGATCGGCTATGCCAAAGTCTTCCACGAGGCCGGATTGACCTGGACCTTGAGTTCCACCGCATCCGAAGCCGCCAACTTCGGAATGTTCATCGGCAGTTACGAGAACATGCGCAAACTGGCCTTGCGCATTCGCGAAGCCGCGCTGGAATTGGGCGTCAAGCGCATTGTCTTCGGAGAATGCGGCCATGCCTGGCGCGTCGCTTACAGTTTCCTCAACACGCTGGCGGGTCCCTTTGATTTCCTGGACCCGGACTATCCGGTGCCGCAGCATATCTGCGAAGTCACGCACGGCCTGATTCAGGAAGGGCGTCTCAACCTTGACCCTTCCGAGAATGACGACATGGTGTTGACTTACCACGATTCCTGCAACGTTGCCCGCGCCTCGCGCATGGGCGATGTGCCCGGCGGCCAATTCAGCATCCCGCGCGACATCATTCGCGCCTGCTGCAATCATTTCTATGACATGCCGGCGGACACCACCGACGAGGCCACCTATTGCTGCGGCGGCGGCGGCGGGTTGCTGACGGATGACCTGATCGAGTTGCGCGTCAAGGGCGCCCTGCCGCGCATGGA
>RKRZ01000079.1 GCA_007571105.1 Gammaproteobacteria bacterium | reverse complement strand
TTTGGGCGGCCTATCCGGCAAAACAAGCCAGCAGCTAGTCGGAATCTGGAGCGATTCCGCCAGCGCGTTGGTCACGCCCCAAGTACACGCATTGATGATCTCCTCAAGGTGCCGCTTGAGGGTTCGCGCCGCGCGCTTGATCGGACTCAGGCCGGAACGCATCGCCCGGCGGCGCCACAACTGCAAAGCCAGACGCAACACTTCCGGGTCCTGGATGTTCCCCACATCACGGAATCGTTCTTTGAGCGCCCAGGCCCGCGCCACTTTCAGATCGCTTTGCCGCAACCGCAGTAACTGGCGCTGCCGTTCCGGACTCAGTTTCGCCGGCGACTTCAGCCATACATAGCGCGTTCCCTTCAGGCGAAAGTCCTGCTTCCGGCTCAAGTGCTTGTGCTCGGCGCGCGCGCAGGAGCCGAAGCGTGCGACGACAGCCGAGCGTTTCCGCTACATTCCAGGGGTCGGCTTCAAACAGGAGATGGAGACCGTCTCGGAAGACGCCGTGGACTTCGGCAGGATTCGGGACCGGGTGCGCAGTCAGGGCTTTGCGATGTCGCTCAACGGCGGCACCGACACCGCCTCACCGAAGAATCTGCAGTTGACCCTGTGGGGCGACGGCAGCACGGCGGCATCCGCTTCGGATGCGCTGTTCTGGGGCCTGGATGCGCAGTTGGGCGAGCGCTGGATGACCGGTCTGGCCTTCGCCGACAGCGACCGCCAGTCGGCGTGGCAGCTGGCGCAGAACGACACGCGGGCTTCGGGAGAAGTCGAGGGCGAGATCTCTGCGGTGTATCCGTATGTGCGGGGACGCGTGGGGACCTTGGAGGTGTGGAGTCTGGCCGGATGGGGTCAGGGACGCTTCAGCAGCGTCTGGTCCAATGCCGCCGTCCCGGAAGAGACATCAGAACAGCGCGGCGAGTTAGACTTTCGCATGGGGTTGCTGGGCGCGCGCCACACGCTGTATGAATCCGGCGGCGTCAGTCTCGTCGCCCTGGGCGACACCGGCTACTCGACGTTGCGGGCGAAGGGAGCCAATCCGGTCAATGCCGAAGCGCGGCGCACCCGCTTAGGATTGGAGGGCCGCTACACTTCACAAGACGGCTCGCTGACGAGTTCCTTGCGTGCCAGTGCGCGACGCGACAGTAGCGATGGAGAAGAGTTCTCCGGCAGTCTGACCTATGTTTCGGGTCGTTATGAAGGCGGCCTGCAGAGGCACTGGTATGAAGCGAAGACGGGACTTTCAAGCGGGCGGGAGCAGGATCTTCGCGCCGTCTTGTCATTGCACCCGCAGGCGGACGGCACGGGACTCGGCCTGACCTTGTCTTCGGGCTGGGGCACGGGCGGCGCGAGCGAGGAGCGGCTGCGTCTGCTGGACGCATCGGATACAAACCCCATGGTGCCAATGTCTCCGAGTCTGCGCGTGGACGGGCGCGTATCCTAGGGGATGCGCACGGGTCGCGGGGACCCGCTGCAGTTCTACACGGAGTTCGCCTATACCGAGGACGTCTCGAATCATGTGCGCGACGGCATCGGGCTGGAAGGAGAGTCGCGGACCAGCCTCGCAGTGGAACGCAAGGAGAGCCGGACCGACGGCGCCAAGTATGGCGTGTTGCTGCTGTCCGAGATTCGTTTCTGACCCGGGAGGCGGCATCGCCGCCTAATTGAGAACGCAATCGAGCAATCGAACTCCTTGCGCCCAAGCGGCCGCCAAAATCACCCAACGCTCAGCAGGCCCGGTCAGTTCCTGCAAGGTTTCCGCATCCCGAATCGCCACATAATCCGCCTGCAGCCCGGCCGACTCGATTAAAGATAAAGCTTGCGCTTGAGCGTTTTCGACAGTTCCTTGGCGTCGCAGACTTTCTGCCGCCTGGCTCAATGCCCGATACAGGCCAACCGCCTGTTTTCGCCCCTCCGCGCTTAAGCGGCGGTTTCGGGAACTCATTGCAAGCCCGTCGGGCTCCCTGATGACGGGTGCCGCAATGATGCCGATCCTCGGCTCTCGCAGAGCGGCAAGACGCCGAACCAGCACCAGCTGCTGATAATCCTTCTCACCAAAGATCGCCAAATCCGGACACATCTGGTCCAACAGGCGCGTCACCACGGCAGCCACAGCACACAGGTGCGCGCCCCGGAACTCTCCCTCCAATACATCCGTCAATCCGGGAACTGCGAAATCATCCAGTTCTGGAGCCTCTCCGCCCCAAACCGCCTGTTCATCAGGCGCATAAACCAAATCTGCCGAGGCGGCTTCAAGATGCGCAAAGTCACGCTGCTCCTCGCGCGGATAGGCAGCGTAATCCTGGGGATCATCAAACTGGGCCCGATTCACAAAAAGCGTCACCAGCACCGTCTCGGCATGCTCGTGCGCAAGCCGAACCAGGCTGAGGTGGCCGTCATGCAATCCCCCCATTGTCGGCACCAGCGCGCGAGGCGAAGGGAGCCCTTCCAGGGCGTCGCCCAGCTCCTCCGGACTTCGGCATACGATCACGGAAAACTTCCTGAACGAACAGCGCGCACATAAGCACGCACCGCTCCCGCAACTCCACCCCCTTCCGTCATAAAACTCCGCGCATGCCTCGGAATGGGATCGGTCAGGCCCAGAACATCATGCAACACCAGAACCTGGCCGTCGCAATGGGCCCCGGAACCGATGCCGATAACCGGAACATCGGCCTGTTGCGTGATCTCAGCGGCCACTTCCGGCTGCACACACTCAAGCAACAATAACTGAGCTCCCGCAGCTTCCAAATCCTGCGCCGCCTGGCATAACTCCCGGGCTTCTTCCGCATCGCGACCCACCCGCGTCACACCCTCGAAACGCTCCAGGCTCTGCGGACGCAAGCCCAGATGCGCACAAGCCGGAATCTCCTGTTGCGCCAATGCCTCAACCACGCGCGTCTGATCAGCGCACGCTTCCAATTTAACCATTTGCGCCCCGGCATCCAGAAGCATCTTTGCATTGGTCACTGCCGTGTCGGGATCCGGATAACTCTGGTACGGCATATCGCTGAGCACCAGAGCACGATGCACGCCTCTCGCCACACAACGCGTGTGGTACTCCATATCCGCCACAGTGACGGATTGCGTGTTCGCATGACCCTGCACGATCATGCCAAGCGAATCCCCCACCAGCACAAAATCCACGCCACCCGCATCCAGAATTCTGGCAAAACCCGCATCGTAAGCCGTCAGCCCGGCAATCCACTTCCCCTCGCGCGCCATCGCGCACAAATGTTCCTGCGTCACAGGAGCGTCATTCGTCATTGCCGATGCTCCTACACCAGGGCCAACCCGGGAGCATCCAGCGCAATCGTCCCGCCTTGCGCGGGATCCAGAAAATGCTGTCCCGGCTCCCGAATTGCATCCAGAGCCGCCAACAGACTCTGGTAATCCTGTTGCCCTTCCGAGAGATTCGCGCAGGAAGTATCCACGGTCAACAAGGTGCCGCTATATCCGCGGAAAAACTCCGACATCAGCATGGAGAGGCGTTCCAGGAACTCTTCTTTGACATCACGCTCAAAGGGCCGCCCTCGCATTCGGATGCGCTGCAACAAATGCGACACCGGGGCCTGCAGGTAAATCACCACGTCCGGACGCGGAAGGGATGCCGTCATGTGCGCGTAGAGATCCAGCCACAGGTCGTACTCATCCCCCGTCAAAGACAATCGGGAGAACCAGTCGCTTTTTTCGCTGGTGTAATCCGTAAACACCGGCTGGCGAAACAGGTCTTCCTGTTTGAGCCGCTGCATCTGACTCGTTCGGCTCACCAGAAAATACACCTGTGCGGCCAGCGCACTGGCATGCGGCTGTTCGTAGAACTGCTCCAGAAAGGGATTCGCCTGATAATTCTCCAGCATCAGCATTCCGTTGAAATCCGCGGCTAGCCGATTGCACAGCGTGGTCTTCCCCACGCCGATGGGCCCTTCCACCGCAATCAGGCGCGCCTCTTTCGGCAATTGCCAACTCGCTGCAATCCGGGCGATGGTGGGATCCGAACACTGCTCAACCAGATCCGCCACAGACCCGTGGCCGGGAATTTGCAATTCCGGAGCAATCTCCCGCAACGGTTGCAGCACGAAGATGCGCTCGTGCGCCCCCGGATGAGGAATTGTCAATACTCCACTGTCGATGCGCTGCTCGCCCCACAGCAATAAGTCCAGGTCCAGTCGCCGCGGCGCCCAATGCGCCCGTTTTTCTTCACGGCCCTGCCGCCGCTCGATTTCCTGCATCTCCTGGAGCAAAGATTCCGGCTCCAGATCGGTTGTCACCCGGATAACCGCATTGACGTAATCCGGCTGGTCCATGCCGCCCATGGGAGGGCTGCGATACAGACTCGATGCCGCACGAACTTGGATTTCGGAGTGCTGGCCCAATTGCCGGATGGCGGTGCGAATCTGGTTTTCCGGCTCTCCCAGATTTGCCCCCAACCCGATGTAGACGTCCGCGTATTTCATGCCCGTCTCCTGCGTCCGCGACGACGACGCCGTGAACGCGGACGCGGGGAATCCTCTGTGCTTCCCGGGCGGTATTGCTCCTGAGCCTGAGTCCAGGCTTGGAATGCTTCCTGAAGCGGTCCTTTGGAATTCGCCCGCAAACCCAGGAAGTCATAGGCGGCGCGAAAATAGCCGCGGGAAATCACGCGCTCGGGGTGGCGGCGCGGACCCGCCTCTAATTGCGCCTGTCGGCGCCAGATTTCCCGAATCATCTGCGCATGGCGATGGGGAATCTGAATTGTTTCCGCCTGATGCTCCAAGGCCTTCTCCCCGCACACAATCAGCGCGTCCTGACGCTCCAGACGATGGGACCCCCGCGCCTTCATTATCTGGCAGACGTCCGGCCACATCATGACCGCATAGGCAAAAGCCGGAGACAAGGATTTTCCTTCGCGGGCACGCTGGTCCGTATTGCGCAGGGCGCGGCGCAGAAATTCCAGGTGCTGGGAATTTTTGTCCTGCTTCAAAATCTGATCCGTGTAGGGAAACAGTTGCCCCAGTAGTTCCTTGCTGCGCATCAAGGTCAGCGTGTCGTCTGCTGCGCTGCTGTGCATCAATTTGACGCCTTCATCAAACATTCGGGCAGGAGAGATATTCTGCAACGAGGGAGCCAGCTCCGGAATGAGCTGCTCCATTGCCGGGTCGATCGTGAATTTGAGTTTCGCCGCAAATCGAAGGACCCGCAGCAGACGTACCGGGTCCTCCCGAAACCGCACCACCGGCTTGCCGATCATGCGCAACCGGCCTTGCCTTAGATCCGGGACTCCGCCAACAAAATCCAGCACGATGTTGTGCAAAGGGTCGTAGAACAAGGAATTGATCGTGAAGTCCCGACGTTCCGCGTCACGGTCAATCGGACCATAGGCATTGTCGCGCAGAATGCGGCCGCCCAGCGTCATGGCCAGATGTTCGCGCCCGGCTCGGGTTTGATGACCGCCGCGGAAGGTGGCGACTTCAATGCGTTCCCGCCCCGAGTAGACGTGCGCAAGGCGAAACCTGCGGCCAATAATGCGACAGCGATCAAATAACTGACGGACCTGCTCCGGATGCGCGTTGGTCGCGACATCAAAGTCCTTGGGATGCAAACCCAGCATTAGGTCCCGTACCCCTCCGCCCACAATATACGCATCATAGCCGCCATCTACCAGGGTCTTGACCACATGGCGTGCCGCCGAGGTCACGTCATCCGGGTTCAGTCCGTGTTCCTCTGCGGAATACACCCGCAATTTCTTGCGCGAGCGCTTGTGTACCGCCTTGGAAATCCGGGTCAGCAGGTTTCTTGCCATGGAATCACGCGCAGCGGCATTCAGGCGGATTTTCATTCTACCCCCCGGGAGCAGGGCAGAAATGCTCCACTGCATGCTGCGTCAGTCAATAACTCGTCGGATCACTCCCGAGCTACGCCGCGGGAACTCGAGGCAATGAAATCACACAACTGACGCACTTCCGGACAGGTCTCGGACAGGGTCTGGATTTCTTCATTTCTCGCGTTGGTCCCGCGATGCAGCAATACGGAATAGGCATGATGCAGATGTTCCAGCACTTCCGGAGAGAAATCAGCCCGTCTGAGCCCCTCGCGGTTGATGCCGCACAGCCGCGCAGGATTTCCGGCCGCCATCACATACGGAGGCAGGTCCCGATTCAAAGCGCAGCCCATGCCGCTGAAAGCATAGGGACCGACCTGGCAGAACTGATGCACCAGCGTGAAACCACCCAAGGTTGCATGATCGCCCACATGCACGTGGCCGGCCAGTGTCGCGCCGTTGGCAAAGGTGACATGGTCTCCGATCGCGCAGTCATGCGCAATATGCACATACGCCATGATCCAGTTGTGGTTGCCGACTTCGGTGAGATTGCGATCCTGCGCGGTGCCGCAATTGAAGGTGGTGAATTCCCGGATTGTGTTGCCGTCGCCGATGATCAGCGCACTGTCCTCATTCGCGTATTTCTTGTCTTGCGGAATCTCCCCAATCGACGCAAACTGAAAAATTCTGTTGTCTCGCCCAATCGTGGTCCGGCCCGTCACCACGGTGTGCGGGCCAATGGTGGTGCCGGCACCGATGCGTACCTGCGCCCCGATAACCGCATACGCCCCCACGACGACGCTCGGGTCCAGTTCCGCCCCGGGGTCCACGACGGCGGTGGGATGAACATTCGCGGATGAAGTCACGTATCAGGAACCTTGCGGCTGCGGCTTGAACATGCACATGATTTCCGCTTTCGTGGCCAGTTCCCCATCCACCGTGGCCGTCGTATCAAAGGCCGCACAGTTTTTGCGCATCCACAGCAACTTGACATCCAGAATCAGCTGGTCGCCCGGAACCACCGGCCTCTTGAAGCGCGCCTTTTCCACCCCGACAAACATATACAGGCTGTCCTCCTTCGGACAGTATTCGGGAGTCTTGAAGACCAGCAATCCGGAAGCCTGCGCCAAAACTTCCAGAATCAGCACGCCCGGGAAAATCGGCTGGCCCGGAAAATGCCCCTGGAAACACGGCTCATCGGCCGTAATGTTCTTGACCGCTTTGATCGATTTCCCTTCTTCAAACTCCAGCACCCGGTCCACCAGCAAAAACGGATAGCGGTGCGGCAGAAGACGCTGAATTTCCTGAATGTCAAAGCCGTTACTCATGAATGTCTCCCTCGCGCAATGCGCGCGCAATCTGGTCCAGTTGTTTGAAGCGTGCCGCGTTGCGCAACCAGGCGGTGTTCTTCTGAATCGCCGTGCCGGAGCTGTAAATGCCGGACTCCTCAATGGACTGACTCGCCTTGGACATTCCGGTAATGATAACCCCATCGGCCAAGGTGACGTGCCCCTGGACTCCTGCCGCCCCTCCAATTTGGCAGTACCGACCGATTTTCGCGCTGCCGGCAATGCCGGCGCAACCGGCAATGGCGCTGTGATCGCCGATTTCCACGTTGTGCGCCACCTGCACCTGATTGTCAATCTTGACGCCTCGGCCAATCACGGTGTCGTCCAGCATGCCCCGGTCAATCGAGACGCACGCACCAATTTCGCAATCATCCCCAATGCGCACATGGCCCTGGTGACGCAACTTGACCCACTCTCGCCCTTCCTGCGCATAACCAAAGCCATCGGATCCAATCACGGTGTTCGACCATACTTCCACCCGATCACCCAACAGGGTGCCGGCATGAATCGTCACTTGCGGATGAAGCCGACAACCCATGCCCAAGCGCGCGCCTTTTTCGATCACACAATTCGGACCCAAAATGCTGTTCGCGCCAATGCGTACGTCCGCCTCAATGACGCAGTGCGCACCAATCTGCACCGGAGACTCCAATTGCGCTTGGGCATCCACAATGGCGGACTCGTGAATGCAATGCTCCACTTCCTCGATGGGATACAAGGCCTGCAAGGCCCGCGCCATACCCAAATACGGATTCTCGCACACCAGTGCGGGAACGGGACAATCCTGCTGATCCGTCTCGCGCAACAGTACCGCACTCGCACGGGTATTGCGCAATTGTTCGCGATGCCGCGAGTGACTGTAGAAACTTAGTGCGCCCGGACCCGCCGATCCGAGCGATGAGGCATGATCAACGGAATGCTTGGAATCAGAATGCAGATTCGACAGCCGGGCGCCGGCAACCTCTGCAATCTGGTTCAGGTCCAGCAACACCACACCCGGAGCCTGCCGGAATTACGGATTGCTCAGTTTTTTGAGCACCCGCTCCGTAATGTCGATCCGCCCGCTGGCGTATAAAGTGACCGCCTGCGTCAGGATCAGGTCAAAACCGTCTTCCTTGGCAATGCCTTCGACCACCACGTTGACTTTCTCCTGCAATTTCCCCAACTCCTCGTTGCGCCGAATCGCCAAATCCTCACGCACTTCATCCCGGGCACGCACAAAATCCCGTTTGAGGCGCTGGATTTTGCGTTCCTGTGAAGCGCGCTGGTCTTCCGACATGATGTCTCCATCCGTCGCCAACTGCTCTTCGAGTTTGGTGACTTCTTTGTGCAGGTCTTCCAATTGTTTGTTTCGGGGCGCAAATTCATTTTGCAATTCCTGACGCGCCGCGGCCGCCTGCGGTGAATCTTCCAAAATTCGTCCCACGTCCACGTAGCCAACCTTGGCACTTTGCGCATAAACGCTGGCTCCGGAAAAAAGCAAAAAGACAACGGCGAAAAGACGGAAAATACTTGAATTATTCATTGCAGTAGGGCTCCAAGGTCTGACCATTTTACAAATAAATTTACAGGTTGCCTAAATTAAACTGGAAGCTCTCAGTCTCATCCGTACTGCGATCATTGAAGGGCATGCTTATGCTCATGGAGACACCGCCGAGCGGGGACAGCCAGGATACCCCCAGCCCCAGAGCACCGCGCATTTCTCCGATGTCAAAGTCAGACGCGTCGTCAAACGCATAACCCGTATCCATGAACAGGGAGCCGCGCAAATTGGCCTCATCAATGAAGGGAATCGGGAAGGTCAGCCCCATTGAGTAACTCACCAGCAAATTCCCACCAAACGGGCGATCGTATTCATCCTTCGGTGCTAGAGTGTTGACTTTGTAGCCCCGGACAGATTTTGGTCCGCCCGTGACGAATTTGTGCGAGAACGGTAGATCCGGTGTACCACCATAACCATCGCCAAAAGCCGCCTCACCACGCAAAGACACTGAATACTCCTCAGTCAGTGAGAGATATTCTTCCTGCTTGTAGCGAATCGTGAAGTACTCCAGTCCGCTACCCGGGACACTTGCCTGCGCAGAAATCTGTCGCAGTGAACCGGCACGCGTGAACAGGGCGCGGTCGCGAGTATCGTGCGTGAATGCGCTTGAGAGAATCAGGTTGTTGTAGTCAGCTTCACACCTTGACGGCGACGGCTCTTCACCGTTGCTTGGCGAGGTCGTCGTGGTCAGGGATTCGCCATTAGAAGTGGCCACCGGATAGAAGCAACTCCCATCCGTTTCTTCCAAAAATTCCCACACCCGTCTCGCCGTCCCTATCCCCGTATCAAAATTGGTCCGCTGGGCACGCATGGCAAATGAAAACGTGCTGTCATCCGAAATCGGGATGCCGTAACTCAAATGACCCATGAAGTCACGCGACTCATAACGGCTTCGATCATTGTCGTCACCAGTATCTGTCGCTCGCGTACTCATGCCGAATCCTCGGCTGACCCCATTGATCGTGTAATAGGGGTTGTAAAAATCAAATGAATAGCGTGTGGAAGTTTCGCTGTTATCAAAGTGAAGGCCAATTCGATTGCCGGTGCCGAGGAAGTTTTCCTGCTCCACGCCCGCCGCCAGCGTCAGGCCAGTCCCACTGCTGAAACCCAAACCGGCGGAGAAGTTTCCGGCCAGCCGTTCCGTAACCGTCACCACAATATCCACCTGGTCATTCGTCCCCGGAACCCGCGCCTGTTCAATTTCGACGGATTCGATATAAGGCAGACGCTGCAGTCGGTGGCGGGAGCGCTCCAAGTGCGGCGTTGACAGCCAACTGCCTTCCAGCTGCCGCAATTCCCGACGCAACACCTCGTCATGCGTGGTGCGATTGCCCAGGATGTCAATGCGCCGGACATAGACCCGCTGTCCCGGGTCGACAAAGAAATTAATCGTTACTTCGGCCTTCTCTTCGTTCAGTTCCGTCACCGGATTTACCTGAGCAAAGGAATAACCCTCTTCCGCCAGCCGGGCCTTGATTTTGCCGGCTGAAAGTTGCGCCTTGGCATTGGAGAAAAACTCACCGGCTTTGACCTGCAGCAATTTCACCAGATCCTTCTGGCCGACGATGAACACACCGGACAAAGCCACTTCGCGCACCACAAAGCGAGGGCCCTCACTGAGATGCACCGTGATGAAGATGCCGTCACGGCTTGGACTCAGTGCGATTTGCGCGGAGTCCACACGGAATTTCATGAATCCGCGATTCAGGTAAAACGAGCGCAGGCGTTCCAGATCTCCGGACAGTTGCAGTTTGGAGTACTGCCCGCTATCCCCCATGATGTCGTACCACTGCGGAGGCCCTGACTGAAACAGGTCCAGCAAGCGCTCTTCGGTGTAGGACACATTGCCGATAATGTGGACCTGTTCGATTTTCGCGGGTTCCCCCTCCACCACCTGAATCTCGATCGTCACCCGATTGTCTTCCATTTCCACCACTTTGGTTTCGACTTCTGCGTTGTAGTGGCCCACCGCATGGTACTGCTGAAGAATCTCATTGTGCAGCCGCTCAAGTAGCGGCTCGTTGTAAATCCTGCCTTCAGCAATACCCGCCTGGTCCAGAACCTGTTCCAAAGTCTCGTCCTTGATGATTTCCAGGCCGGAGAAGTTAATTGCGGTGATGGCGGGACGTTCGACCACCGTAATCACCAACACATTGCCGCGGCGAGACACCTCGACATTGCTGAACAGTTGCGTCTTGAACAGCGTGCGCACCAGATCGCTGCTCTTCGCGATGTCGAACTCTTCGCCCACTTCGACCGGCAAGTGCGTAAACACCGTCGCAGCCTCCAGACGCTGCAGCCCATGCAACTCAATGTCCTCCACCTGAAAGGCCTGCACTGCTGGCGACAGGCCAGTCAGAAACACGCACAGCAGAACAAAAAGAGGGACTCGACGACGCATAAATTCGTGTTCAACCGAACAATCGGACGAAGTCATTGTATAGAGCCAGAAGCATCAATGCACAGAGCATCGCAAAACCGACGCGTTGGCCGACGGCTTCCAGCGCTTCGGAAATGGGCCGTCCGGTGACCGCTTCCACCGCACACCACACCAAATGGCCTCCGTCCAAAATCGGAATCGGCAGCAAATTGAGAATCCCCAAACTCAGGCTCAACAGAGCCATCATCGACAGAAATGCCGACAGTCCGGCCATCGCCGAATTGACGGCAAAGGAGGCAATTCCCACCGGTCCGCTGACATTGCGCACCGATGCTTCGCCAATCAGTAAGTGGCCCAGCAACTGCAGCGTCAGCACACCGAATTCCCACGTGCGCTCCACGCCCAGCACCAGGCTGCGCCCCAGCGGATGATGCACCACGACGCGCAACTCTTCGTGCAGAACTTCATCAAAGTAGGGCGAGACCCCCAGATAACCGACGGTTGCCCCCGAATCCCCGCTGTAGCCAAGGCGCACATCGACCTCCAGCCGCTGCCCCTCGCGTTCCAGCTCCAATTCCACCTGCTGCCCAGCGCGCACATGCACCGCTTCCACTAACCCTCTCCAGGATTCTATGGTCTGATCTTCCAGACGCAGCACCCGATCCCCGACTTGCAGCCCTGCAATTGCAGCCGGGGCGTTATCCTGAACCACCCCGATCACCGGCGTTGAGGTCGCCCGCATCGGCTCAAAGCCGAGTATCCCGACAATGTTCTCGTGAGACATGATGTTGGGAGGCAGCTCCAATTGCCGCTCCCGGATGAACCCCTCGCGCGTGCGCACCTGCAATTCAATGGTTTCGCTGTTCATGCCGGAATCCAATAACGGCACGACCATATTCGGCCAGGATTGAATCACCTTCCCGGAAATCTCCAGAATCTCGTCTCCCACTTGCAGCCCCGCCTGTGCCGCAGGCGATTCCTGCTGCACATGCCCGATAATGGGACGCAGTCCGGTCTCACCGGTCCAGAACACCATGGCGTACAGCAAAAACGCCAGAATGAAATTGAATACCGGTCCCGCCGCAATGATCAAAGTGCGCTGATACAGCGGCTTCCCGGTAAACTCCTGCGCCAGCATCGCTTCCGGAATCTTGGCGGCACCCGGTTCCCGCCGGTCCAACATCTTCACATAGCCCCCAAGCGGCCAGCGCGCCAGCACCCAGCGGGTCCCGGTGCGCTTTGATTGATACGTCCACAAGGGCCGGCCGAAGCCTACCGAGAAACACAGCACGCGCACGCCGCAGACGCGCGCCACCCAGTAGTGCCCCAACTCATGGAATGCAATCAGCACCGTGAGTGCCAGCAAAAACGCCCCGATGCCGATCAACAGGCTCATAAACTCTTCATCACCGCACGAGCGCGCTCGCGCGCATCCCGATCAATGGCCAATACTTCCTCAATGCTTTGCGCCTCTGCGCCCGAGACTCCCTGCAAGCTTTCCTCCACCACCACCGCGATCTGCGTGAACCGAATGCGCTCGGCAAGGAAACCTTCGACCGCCACTTCGTTGGCCGCATTCAGGATAATCGGGGCCTGGCCCCCGCTCTCCATCACCTGGCGCGCCAACTCCAGGCACGGATAGCGCCCAGGCTCCGGGGGAGCCCAACTCAAGGCCGGACATGCCTCCAGATCAAGCGCCGTAACACCCGTCTCTCGGCGATGCGGATAGAACAAGGCGTGCGCAATAGCCACCCGCATATCGGGAGGTCCCAGATGCGCCATGGTCGAACCATCGCGCAGCGTCACCAAAGCGTGCACCAACGACTGCGGATGAATCATCACCCGAACCTGCTCGGAAGTCAGATTGAACAGCCAAGCCGCCTCCATGATTTCCAGACCCTTGTTCATCATGGTCGCCGAATCCACCGAAATTTTCGGGCCCATCACCCAATTGGGATGAGCGATCGCTTGCGCCGGAGCAACATCTTCCAACTCCGCAACGGGCGTCTCTCGAAACGGCCCCCCTGAGGCCGTCAGCACGATATTTTCGATGTCGGCCACTTCAGCGCCGGCAATGCACTGGAATACGGCGTTGTGCTCGCTGTCGACCGGCAGCAGTGTGCAGTTATGTTCGCGCACGACGTCCATAAACACCCGGCCCCCCGCCACCAAACCTTCCTGACCTTCCTCTTATACACATCCCCGAGCCCACGCGATACTCGCTAATCCCGTATCCGCTCTTGTGTTTGAAGAAAAAAACAT
>RKRZ01000013.1 GCA_007571105.1 Gammaproteobacteria bacterium | reverse complement strand
CAAGCACCCCTCCTTGACAATCCATTCCATTGTGTGGTTAATACGCGCACATTGGCGAAAGCCTTGTGGAAACTAAAACTACATTGAGTGAAAAATGAACAAGAATAAATACAAACTGGTTGGTCCAACCAGAGGATTGAGTTATGCGCCTGTGGCCGCGTAAGAAAGACTATCCGCCGCCGGAGCCTTACAGCATTGAGTTGTGGACGGGCTTGAGTCCTATCGGCTATAAGCCCTACGAATCCAAGATGTTCCCGCCTTCGATAGCAGACACCGCAAAGTATTTGCTGTCGGAGGCCTACGACTTCCTGCTGTATAAGGCTTACGCCCAAGCGTGGGGGCATGATTGGGGCGTGAGGCACGGCAGGACTGTCATCAATGAATGGCAGTTGGTTTACTCCGACTCCGGGCTTGCGGAAACGCTGGACTGGAAACCTTGCGACCCGTTAGATGAGCGGGCGCGAAGATGGAACGTATTCGGCGCGTTGTATGTGGCAAGAGACAAAATCAAGGGTGAGTTCTATCCTCCAAGCACCTTGATTCAGGCGCATAAGGTCGCGTTGATGGCGATGGATGCCGGGGTGGACAGAAATGGGATGTTTACCAATATGGAAGATGCGAACAGGGCGAACATAAGCGAGGACAGAAGAGAATGGTCTTGGCATGGCCTGAAAGTGCTTGACCGCGTAGACCTTGCCAAAAGCAGGGGCGTCGCCCACTTTTCAAAGATCGGCAACATCCACGACTATCAGAGAGATGGTGAAATCCGCGGCTCCACAACCAACATAAATAGGAGAATAGCAAATGGTGAGATTAAGTTACCCGATAGAACCCGTCCCCGCGCCTCGGCAGACGCAAAGAACAAAGTGGAATCCAAGCCGCGCCGTTCAAAGATATTACATCTTCCGGGACGAGATTTCGGCGGCGCAGGTGAGTTTGGAAATTGGTGATTGCCTCACCTTTGTCGTGCCGATGCCGAAATCATGGAGCAACAAGAAAAAATGGGCTGGTTGGTGAAATAAGTACTTCGGCAACCAATCTAGGCGATTCTCTAAATTTGCTGCCAAAACACTGCCTCTGTTAGAATAGGCCCCACATAACTCCTTGCTCCACCGCAATTACGCGGGGAGCTGTCAACCCATAGGGAGATCTTTAATGCGACATTACGAAATCGTGTTCATGGTCTATCCGGACCAGAGCGATCAAGTTCCACAGATGATCGAGCGTTACAGCGACATTGTGACGCGCGACGGCGGCCAGGTGCACCGTTTGGAAGACTGGGGCCGGAGACAGTTGTCTTATTCCATTGACAAGCTCCATAAGGCGCACTATGTGCTGATGAATGTGGAGTGCACCGGCGATGCGTTGGTAGAAATCCAACACTCATTCCGCTTCAACGATGCCGTGTTGCGCAATCTCATTGTGCGGCGCGAAAACCCCATCACTGAAACATCACCGCTGGCCAAATCCGAAGATGCCGAAGAAGAGGAGCAGGTCACACACTGGAATGAAGTCCCGGTCGACAGCGTCAAAGTAGACGCGGATAAAGAAGTTGCAACGGATGAAGCAGGAGCTTCTGCAGATTCAACCAACGACCTTCCTTCAGAAGAAGGCAGCGACACTCAGGAGGCAAGTACTGATGCTCCTGATGACGCCCCTGCCGAAGAGGAAGCAGATCAACCTGAAAATACGGAGGATACGCCTTCCCCCGACGATGATGAGCCGGCACCGGCCAAGGATGAATCATGAGCACTTCTCCCAGCAAAACCAATCCCAGACGCGGACGTTCCCGGCGCTTCTCTCAGGAATCGCCACCGGACATTGACTACAAGGACCTCGAGTTGCTGCGCGATTACATCACCGAGACCGGCCGCATCATGCCGGCCCGGGTTAGCGGCACCCCCGCACGTTTTCAGCGTCAACTGTCGACCGCGATCAAGCGCGCCCGCTTCCTGAGCTTACTGCCTTACTGCGATAACCACTGATGTTTCTCTCGCTCGGACGGTTTCTGCTTGGGCCGCCCGCTCCTATCATCGGCGTTCTGCTGGCCGCGCAATTGCTGGCCGCATACGTCCCTGGTCTGATGTTTGGATTCTTGTTCGCAGCCATGGCCGCTGCGTTCCTGGCCCTGACACGCGCGCCACGAGAAACGGTGACCATACTGGCGGCCTCCTGGCTATTCTATGCGCTAATCGTAATGCTTCTAAACAATGACATCACGGCGGCTTTCATGCCGTTGATGTACTTGCTCGCCCCTGCGGTGCTGGCGATCATTCTGCGTCACAGTTCCTTATCGCTGGCGATACTGGGGGGATACACGCTGGGCTGGCTTATCGGCGTTCTGCTGGGTTCGAGCATCCCCGGGCTGGAGGCAGGTTTGATTGCAGCCGCTGAGGAGTTTCGCCATCTGGCCGCAGAGACAGGACAGCCGGAGCCATTGGTTGGTATGTTCGGCGAATTGGTCGAGCGTGCAGGCATGGAATTGGTCATGGCCTCAACCATGACGCTGCTGATTCTGTTGCTGTTTCTGGCGCGCAGTCTGCAGGGCATTGCCGCAGGACAACCCGCTTTTCGTGCAGAGTTTCGTGCCATCCGTTACGGCCATGCTGCAGGACTGTTGTTTTTTGCGATTCTGCTTGCGGTCTGGTGGCACCCGGAATCAGCTTGGCTGACAGGACTGATGCTGACGTTGCTGATGGTTTTTTTGTTCCCTGGCGTCGCTTTAGTTCACCGAATTTCGGACATTGTGAAATATCCACTGATGGTGTTGGTGCCGTTTTATGTACTGTTGCTTGGCGTGCATCACATGTTTCTGTTTGTTGCCACTGCGGGAGCCGTCGACGACCTGCTCGGTCTGAGCCGACGCCTGTTACCAAGTTCCAGCACTCTATAACTTTGGGAGAGAGCCATGGAAATCATTCTGCTTGAGAATATCGCCCGTCTCGGTGAGTTCGGCGACATCGTCAAAGTCCGCCCCGGCTACGCGCGCAATTATCTGATCCCCACCGGTAAGGCCAAATACGCCACCGAGGAAAACCGTGCAGAAATCGGGAAGCGCATGACGGAATTGAAGCAACGCGAGGACGAAATTCTGGCCACGGCACAGGCGCGAGCCGAAGCACTGGCCGGCCTGGCCATCACCGTCTCCGCCGAAACACAAGAGGATGGCCGCCTGTTTGGTTCGGTCAGCATCAACGACATTGCGCACGCCATTGCGGATACCGGCGGTGATGTACAGCGTCATGAATTGCGGATGCCGGACGGCCCTCTTCGCGAATTGGGGAACCATGAAGTCGAGGTGCATTTGCATGCCGACATCGATGTCCATGTGAAAGTCAGCGTGGTTTCAAGCGGCATCGCTGCTGCTATTGATGAGCCCGCTGAAGAGGAAGATGAGGCGGCAGAATCCAACACGGAATCCAAGCCCGACGACGAATCTGAGACCGCATAAGTTCACGCGGCGCTTGCGCCGGCCACTGCGTATCTGCTTCAGTTATCCACAACGAAACCTTGATCAATCAGGGCTTCTTCTCTGCTTGTGCCAGAGTTGTCCACACTTATCCACCGTTTATGCACCGGTTGATCTCTAGGATATTCCCTACGTATTCCGTTGACGATGCAGGGTTCAATCCGTAGAGTACTAGGGCTTGCTGCTTTTGCTCCCTAATCACCCTTCCAAAATCCCATGGCCGACCCCGCACTCGAAGAATTTCCCATCGACGACGACGAAGAAGTCCCTTCCTCAATGCTCGCCCCGCTGGAAGCAGAGCGCGCAGTCCTGGGAGCTTTGATCAACGACAGTGAAGCCATCGGCCTGATCGGCCCACTGGACCCCACAGATTTCGGTGATGCCGCACACCGCTTCATCTTTCGCGCAATCCAAAAGCTTGAGCGCGACGGCAA
>RKRZ01000143.1 GCA_007571105.1 Gammaproteobacteria bacterium | reverse complement strand
GCTCGCCCAGCACCAAGGCAACCGCCAGCGGGCGGACCGGCCTGCCTGCGAAAAGTTTATTGCTGCGAAATAAGGGGGGGGGGGTAGTGAGTCGCGGCAGGGCTCGGGCGAGCGTCTCCGCAGCAGGCCCGGCGCACACAGACGAAGCGTCCTTGCCGGGCGGGGGATGGTGATCTGAGCATTGAATTTCCTCCTTCCGCACCCCCCCCCCCCTTACGAGGAAGTTTCTGGAACCTGAATCAGAACGCTCGCCACCCTACACCATCGGGGACATCGTGTCAATCGAAAATTTCAGGAGGGGCTTCAGGATTCGGTGTGGAAAAGACGATAGACATGACATGGTCAACCACTTTAGATAGAGTCGCAGGAGGTATTGTGAAGGTCTACAACCGAGGATTGATAAATGCCCTGATGAAATTGATCAACCTCAATTTCAGCAAGGCAAGTTGCACGTTTGCGAGGATCGGAATCGAGAATGATTGCTTATGCCTTTTTTACGGAAGGATACTCAGATTCTTGGAGAATCTGGTTTGGCCCCGAGTAAATGGGAATCCACACAGTTTCCTGAAGAGCCACTCCGTGCTGTGCAAAGCGAAGTGTTTGAGGTTGCCGATAAATCCAGAACTTTACGGCATGTCCTTGCGACCTTGCAAGACTTGGGGTTTGTTGTAGATGAGGTGGAAGGTGAGATGGGGATTGTTAGTGCGACGAAGCTGGATGGATATGTAATGCGCCTAACAGTCACAGTGCGTCCGCGTGGAGATAAACATATGGTGGTGCGAGCCAGTGGTGAGTTTAATAATCAAGCGGTTTCAGATGCCGAACCCTACGCGATTTTTTTGATGCATTAGCAAAAAGTATGAAACTTCGTGGGGAAGAAGTAAAGGTGAAGAAGTGAACGCGTAAAGCGGACATTGCGCGGAGTCAAGAGTAATTTTGGTGAAGATGCGTTGCAAGGTACTTGAAAAGTGACGCACACAGATCTATTACATGAGGAGTGAGGAATTGCGCTTTTTACTTTTCCTCATCCAGAACAAAGGGCGCTGTCGAATTTCCCGCTTCAATCCAAGCTTTGATTCCGCCGGCCAGGTGCCGTACATTCTCAAACCCCATTTCTGCTAACGTGTTCGCGGCCAACGCGGAGCGGCCGCTAGTCCCACAATACAAAATCAGGTTGTCGGCTTCTGAAAATACTTTCCGGTGCATGGGAGAAGAGGGATCTGCATAAAATTCCAGCATTCCCCGAGAGGCATGGTGCGCGCCAGGAATCATGCCGCTTTTAACCAATTCATGTTGGTCCCGGACGTCGATGATGGCGCAACTGGGATTGTCAATGGCTTCAGAGACATCATTGACCGAGCATTCGTCAACTCGGTCGACAGCGTCGCCTAAAATATCCCGAAACCCGCGTTTGATTGTGACTGGCATAAAATCTCCGCCGTAGAGTGCTTTTCACTATCCTAACCGATGTCGCCATAAGGTGCAGACATGAGCAATGACACTCCGCTGGACCTGCCTCTGGGTTCGTTGATTGTGGACGTGGTTGGTACCAGTCTCAGCGAATCCGATCGGGAAGTTTTGTCCCATCCGTTGGTTGGCGGAGTCATTCTGTTCACCCGGAATTTTGAATCTACCGCACAGTTGGCGGAATTAAATCAACAGATCCACGCCATTCGCACGCCGGCCTTAGCAATTTGTGTTGACCAGGAAGGCGGGCGCGTGCAGCGCTTCAAGGAGGGGTTTACGCCGCTCCCGGCATCGTCGAAGTTTGGTCAAAGTTACCGGCAGGTTGCGGATAGTGAAAGAGATGCGGCGTATCAGGCTTGCCACCATTCAGGTTGGCTGATGGCAGCGGAGATGCGGGCGGTCGGGGTGGATTTTTCTTTTGCGCCGGTGGTGGATTTGGATTGGAACAAAAGCGAAATAATTGGCTCGAGGTCGTTTCATCGCAACCCTTATGCCGTTTGCGACCTGGCCGCGCAATATATCGCGGGGATGCACCAGGCCGGCATGAAATCCGTGATCAAGCACTTCCCCGGGCACGGCTATGTCAGTGTGGATTCCCACGTGGATCTACCGGAAGATCCGCGTGAATATGAACAGGTTGCAGTTGAAGACATGGTGCCGTTTGAACAGATCGGCCAGGCACATGGCGAAGGCCTGATGACGGCGCATGTAGTTTTCCCCAAAGTGGACTCAATGCCGACGACTTTCTCACCCAAATGGCTGCAGCAGGTACTGCGCGATCAATTGAACTTCCAAGGTGTCGTCTTTAGCGATGACCTCAATATGCAGGCCGCACGCGGATATGGTTCTGCATCGGAGCGGGTGAATTCAGCTTTCCAGGCAGGGTGTGATGTTGCCTTGTTGTGCAATAATCGCCCTGAAGTCGTTCAGGTCCTCGAAGAGATGTCGGACCATCATGATCCGGTGTCGAGTGCGCGACTTTCCCGCATGCGCGGCGAAGTGGCGACTCTGTCGTTAGGCGAATTGAAAAAGACCGATGAATGGAAGGAAGCACACGACATCGTGATGCAGTATGTTGCTGAGGAAGATGTCATTCGCAATCTTGACTTTGACGAGAAAGAGTCGAACGACACGGAGTGAGTGATGGAATTGTCTGCATTGGTATCGGAATTTGCACGCTGGCTTGACATAGGCGCGGCATCGCTGACGGACGTGGTATTGCTGAAGCTCGGCTTTGTAGCACTGATCATGCTTTTGGCTGGGGCGATATGGCGTCGTTTGCTTGCAATTCTCCGGAAAAGTGCCGAGAAGACATCCAGCGTGCTGGATGACGCTTTGCTCAAAGCGATCAGTAGGCCGGTGCATTTCACCATCTGGTTTGTCGGTGGGTTGCTGGTGGTGGAACTCTTGGCAAAAGACTATGTGAATCCCACCTGGTTTGAATGGATCGGGCAGGCCGGAATCGTTCTGTTGCTGGGCTGGTTCCTTTTGGTTTTCACACGCGATTACGTTCGTTTGCGATGCGAGGCCGTCCGTCGTCTAGACTCCGAAGTGGACGTAGATCTTTATGTGGCGATTTCGCGGGTGCTGCAGGCCGCGATTGTGATCGTGCTTGGGATTTTCTTGCTGCAGATTTTCGGGGTGAGTGTCACTGGCATTCTGACGTTCGGTGGTGTGGGAGGCTTGATTGTCGGCTTCGCGGCCAAAGACATGCTTGAGAATTTCTTTGGCGGATTGATGCTGCACATGGATCGCCCGTTCAAAACCGGCGATTGGATCCGTTCGCCTGATCGCGCGCTTGAAGGAACCGTCGAGCGAATTGGCTGGCGTCAGACTCTGATTCGGACGCATTCAAGGAATGCGTTGTACATCCCCAACGGCATGTTCTTGACCATCATCATCGAGAACCCCGGACGCATGACGCATCGCATGATCAAGGAGACCATCGGATTGCGTTACGATGATTTGGGGCGAGTGCAGCCCATCGTGGCAGAGGTTCAGAAGCACCTGGAGAACTCTCCGGACTTTGATCCGGAAATGCCGATGTTGGTACGCTTTGATGCGTTCAGTGAGTCATCCCTTGACTTTTATGTACAGTGCTATACGCGAGAAGTTAACCGTGCACAATACAGCGCGATCAAGCAAAAATTATTGTTGGATGTTGCAGGGATTGTGGAACAACACGGAGCCGAAATGGCGTTTCCAACTCGTACGGTTCACCTGCAGTCGGAATCTTCCTAAGCTCTCAACTGTTTTCCGCGCCGGCTTGAGAATCGGTATCGGAATTCTCTTCTTCCTCGATTTTGGTGACTTTAGCCAGAATTCCAAGAAGAGGGTGGTCCATGTAATTGAGATTGCCCGAGCGAAGCTTCCGAAGTATTCGCAGGGCCAACCCTTGAGGCACCTCTGTGGAGTTTGCGGTAGCAGTTCCTTCAGGCAGATAAGTCAATTCGATATCAAGTTGCAGGAACTGTTCTTGAGACAGC
>RKRZ01000109.1 GCA_007571105.1 Gammaproteobacteria bacterium | reverse complement strand
GCCTGGATGTACTCGGCCGTCCCTTTCGGTTGCCCATTGACGACCATCAGGCCCAGACGGTTCACATCGATTCCGACCGAGAGCATGTTGGTAGCCAGGACAATATCGATGGAGCGTGCTTCACCACGGTTCCAGCGGGTGACGAACCGGTCCTTGCCGTGGTCGAAGTCGGCCTTGAACCTGACCTCCAATTGATCGAGACAGGCGGGGATGTCCCGGTTGGAAACACGCGAAGTCAACTCCCGAATGTGACGCACACTGCGCTGAGCCAGGCCAGGGCGGTCCACCAGACCCATACGCACGCGGTAACAACGTGTTTGTACGTCGTCTTCCGCCAGACGTTTCATGCCACCGAGCTCGCGCAATGAATTGAAGTAACCCACCATGGTCAGATAAGGGTCGGCTATCTGGCCGAATCTGTCGAACAGTGCCTGTGCAGCGGTCAGAAATGCCGTGTAGATGCGGATCAGCATGGCCGGGCGCGAGCTTCCGGGAGAACAGATGCCGATATAACGGCGTCCCGGTTTCTGGCTGACCAGTCTTTGCACGGAGAAAAAGTTGTCGCCAATGTCAAGCCCTCCCGGAGGAAAGATCGAAACCTGACGCACGAAGACATTGTTGACCTGCTGTTTTGCCTTGCGCACGGTCGCGGTTGAAGCGACCACTTTCGGTTTTATGGTCATATTGCCGATGGACCAGGTACAAAGTTCGTCGACGGCCGTCTCATAGAGACCGACCATGGTACCTAATGGTCCACTGATGAGATGAAATTCGTCCTGTATGATCAGGTCCGGTGGACGCAGTGGACGAATGTCTCTGGCGACAGTCGCTGGCAGGCGCCCCTGGGTATGGTGGCTGCCGCTGCAATTCGCTTCTGGCCAGAGCAGGCCGTGCCGTGGGCATTCTGTGCTCACGCGCCCGAACAGGGTTCGGGTTTCGCCACGCCACGCCATTATCGCGAATTTGTCGACAGTAGCGATGATCATGCTCGGCGGGCGGTGGTATATTTCTTCGTCGACAACCAGTACCGGCAACCCGGGATGGGGTTTGTCGCCTGACTGCCGTCTGGAGAATGCACAGCATCCCTGATTGTCGCCGCAATAGATTTTTGTGCGCAGAGTCGTCCTGTCAACCTCGATATCCCGTTTCGCCAATATCTCCAAGCCGCACCATGGGCAGCTGGTCAATTGCGCCGGTGATGATCGACCTGCATCGAACTTGCCGGAATCGCGGATACGTCTGATTGCCAAATGGCTGTCAGCAGTCGTACCCGGCGTGACCCTGTTGCCGACCCACAAGCCGATAGTGAAAGGCACCGTGCCGAGACTATCATCGCTGGTGGCGAGCGCTTCCTGGCGCATCACTTCCATAGCGCAGACCAGCGTAGTCGCTCGCTGGAACTGTTGCAGTGTCAGCAGGCGCAGAGTATAGCGCATAATCACGGTCAGGCCGCGACTGCCGTCGTACCCTCCGATTTCGCCTTGCATGCGCCGTATTATCATGGCGAAGGCAGCGACGCCCAGATAGGCTTCGGTTTTGCCGCCACCGGTCGGAAACCAGAGCAGGTCGGCCAGGGCTTCGGCTGGCCTGGTACGGTCGGCATGGGTCGGGTCGGCGATGGACGGCACGCAGAGCAGGATGAAGGCAAGCTGGAATGGACGCCACGAGCGGTTGCCACGCTTGTCGAAATCCGTGATTTTTACGTTTTCCCCGCGCCGCCGTGCCAGTGCATACATGCTGTGTATGCGCTGTTTGGCCATCGCACGGTTGGTGAATCTGAATGCTGCGAGGGCGGTTTCATCGTTTTCGGCAGCCAGTACACGAATACCTTCGACCAGTCGTTGGTGAATATCGGTACAATGATTCAGTGCTGCATCGGCGTGTTCATCGAAACCGATGACATCGCTGCCAGTGCGCTGGCGCTGTTCCTCTATCCACGCCCTGTAGTCGTCGGCGAGAATGAACAGGGTTCGGACCAGACGGGGCTTGTCCATCTGTGCAAGTTGTACCATGTCGAGAAATCCGCTGTCGGTCATCTGCCGCATCGCGGCACGATCCTCGTGGCGAAACCCCGGTGTTTCCGTCACCGGCACTTCATATTGAGGAATTACAGCGGTGCGTACTTCTACGGCACGTTGCGGCTGGTCAGGAAAAGTTTCCGCGTGTACGGCGACGCCGTGGCCGACCGCGAACTCGACCTGCTTGCGGTAGATCATTTCGAGTGTGTTGTGTTCTGCGTCGTCGGCATTTACCTCAGCTACCAATCTACGGCGAAAGATGGCTTTGTGGTGCGCATCGGCGGGGGCACGAACAATCAGCTCAGGTTGGAATACCCAGGCTATATCCTTGTTTTCGTTCGGTTCTTTCTGTGTGTTGACGAGAAATAACGTAACCAGGCGGTCGTTGTTAGCGTGATTGGCGCGTATCGTGCCCTGGATACGAACCTTCGGGTTGTCGGCATCTGGAGGTTGTTGCTGGAGCGCTCCCTTGCGCAAGTCGATCCTGATAATGCCGCCACAGGAGACGCGTTGCCATACCTTCGCTCTGCGCTCCTGTTGTTTCTGGCTGGAGCCGGGATTTCGTGTTGTCTTGTAAATTTCGAGGTCGTAGTCGCGACGGTAACGTCCCCAGCGCGCTTCGACTTCGATGATATCGACCCTGCCATCGACGCAGAGGGTCATACCGAAACTGGATGGAACCAGCGACCGGTTGCCGGCCACGCGGATTTCATCGATTGTTTCCGCTTCGGCGTCGAGTACGCCAGTTGTGCTATCGAACTCCGCGCCCGGATCATGCTTGCCCTCGTGCACATTGATGTCACCGGGTTCGCTGTCGTTTTCTGCGGTGAACAATGGGTCCGGGATGGCTTCATCGGCACCGTGGGCCTGCATGGGTGAAAGCCTGCCGACCAGGTAGCGGTCACGCACGCTCATGTCAACGATCTGTTCGGTCGCACCGTTGGCAGGTCCGAGCAAGTCGTCCATCACCGCCAGTTGCAGCAACTCCCTGACATAGGCCTGATCTTCGATCAGGGAGGCATCGGTAACGGTCTTTCCGGTAAGTGCTTGCACCGCTTCTGCAAAAACCTCCCATTGCAGGCGATTGATCGCATTCCCGGGTAGCGCAAGACCGACAGTCTCGATTGCAATCGGGTGACTTGCAGTCAGCAGACGATCAAAATAAACGATCGCCTTGCCGGTACGGGTACGCAGACGAAGGACCTGTCCGGCACGCACGAAATTTCCATCCGCAGTGACTGCAAGTATCCAGTCGTGTTCCATGATCGCACAGGACGATACCGCTTCACTGTTCAGCACAAGCGTGTAGTCGGCAAAGTCGGGGCGATCGCACGTGGGCGGTCGCTCAAGTGCGAGCCAGGCACTGTTGACGTCTACCACCGACCGTCGCCCCTGCAAAAAAGGCCAACACACTGAACCGATGTGGCGGTTCTATTCGCTGTATCCTGCTTGTTCCGCAGGTAATTGTCCGGCATGCGAGTCTCTTGCAAAACCACTTGAAGGGTATAAAAGGGTCTTGAAGAAAATTCGTTCCATCTCCTGCCCATTCTTGTTGGCGATATCCATTTCCGAGTAACCGTCGTGTCCAGCAACACCTGACTCCTATATGTCATAGATTGGACTGAACTTCAAGAACATTCGTTTATTTGCTGTCATTTACACAGCAATTCCACCGGTCATGAGGAAAATCGATCTCGAATCGATAGTAATTCCGTTCGTTACGCTGTAAACCCGTGTAGAATCGGTCGATGGTCGCATCGGTCGTCAATATCACTTCTGCCTCCTCGACAGTTCGGTACTTCGAGAAAGACGGCTATTACGCGAAAAACGACCCAGAACACCGCAAGGCGAGTCGCTGGGTCGGGCAGGGGGCGGTACAGCTCGGCCTGTACGGCCATATCGATCCGGCCCGGTTTCGTGCGGTGCTGGAGGGATA
>RKRZ01000116.1 GCA_007571105.1 Gammaproteobacteria bacterium | reverse complement strand
AACCGCCGAATGTGCCAGTCGGGTATGCCGATTTCAGGCTCATCCTGTATGCGAAATCGCCGCCCCCCTTTTCATGCTCATCCTGTATGGGACAAGACTTGTCCTTGCACGGTGGTGCCGTACAATGATAAAATCATGATCATTCGTTCTACACGCCACAGAGGTTTGGCGCAACTTTTAAAACACAATTCTTCCAGGTTTCTCAGACAAGATTTGGTTGATAAGGCGACCGACGTAATCGTTGCACTGACATTGGCTGAAAATCTTAATGAGTTAATACGTCAAGCACCGCGAGGATGGCGTATCCACCGCCTTGCTGGAAGCCGGAAAAATGTTTGGAGCATTTCCGTGTCAAGCAACTGGAGAATAACGTTTGAAGAAAAGGATGGCAGCATTTACTATCTGAATTTGGAGGATTACCACTGATGGATACCAGAGTCTATGAGATTGATGCAATAAACATAGTGCCTCCTCATCCGGGTGGCTTCATTCGCAGGGAGGTCATCGAGGATTTGGGGTTGACTGTGACCAAAGCGGCACAAATACTGCAGGTTCGGCGTGCAACCCTGTCGGCTTTGTTGAATGAGAAAGCCGCATTGTCGCCTGAAATGGCACTACGGATGGAAAAAGCTTTTGGTGTAGGTATGGACCTGCTGTTGCGTATGCAGGCATGGTATGACGCTGCACGTGTTCGCGAACGTGCTGATGAAATTTTTGTCCAGTCGTATAACGTGGACGTAGAATCGGGTCGTTGATATTGAGGAAGAGTTCATCGAGTCACTGGCATAGAATACGTCTAATTTCGACCAAAAAGTGTAATTTCTGTTATGTGGCCCATGCAACAGGGTGAAAAGCAATACGCGAACTCTTTCGGGGTTACGACAAGAGAACAGGAAGAATGGCTGGATGGCTAAGCAGTAATCTCCTCGTCAACTTTCCCCTATAATTCCCAAATAATTCCATATTTGAGCTCTATCTGCGACCGCAAACAAATCGGTAAGACAGCGAATTGAAGTACTTCACCAATTGCGGTGCGGTGAATAATGTTATAATCACCTCATAATATGCGGTGATTATATGTGGATACACGAGCATCAGGACTGGCCAAACTTCACTTGGGATTCGGAACGATTGGCCTTTAAGCTTGCAGAAACTCGCTACCGCCAAGGCCGATTGCTTGGCCAGATGGAAGAGCTTGGCTTTGGCTTCAAGCAAGAAGCAAACCTGAAAACATTGACCATCGACGTCGTCAAGTCCTCTGCCATTGAAGGCGAAATACTGAAGCCGGAGGAAGTTCGTTCTTCTATTGCCCGCCGCTTGGGCATGGACGCAGCCGGCCTCATCCCTGCCAGCCGCGATGTTGAAGGAGTCGTTGAGATGATGCTGGATGCCACGCAAAAGTTTGCACAACCTTTAGACCAGAACCGACTTTTTGGCTGGCATGCGGCATTGTTTCCAACAAGCCGCAGCAGCATGCAACGCATTACCGTCGCCAATTGGCGCCCCATGGATGCTGGCCCGATGCGGGTTGTCTCAGGTCCCATGGGTCGAGAAAAAATACATTTTGAAGCGCCGAACGCTGAAAGGCTTGAGGCTGAAATGGCAACGTTCCTGACCTGGTTTGACAAGCAGAATGACGTCGATCCGGTCCTCAAAGCCGGCATTGCGCATCTCTGGTTTCTAACAATCCACCCCTTTGAAGATGGAAATGGACGTATCGCCCGCGCAATTAGCGACATGGCACTGGCCCGTGCTGACCACACATCGAACCGCTTCTATAGTTTGTCCGGTCAAATTGAATCTGAGCGCAAGGAGTATTACAAGCAACTGGAAAAACAACAACGCAGCACGCCAGAAATCACTGGTTGGCTGGAATGGGTTTTGGATTGCCTTGAACACGCAGTGGCCAACTCTGAGCAAACGCTCAACCGCGTCTTGTTCAAAGACAAACTCTGGGACAAGATCAACCGAAACCCGGTAAATGAACGACAACGTCTGATTATCAACCGAATGCTGGAAAATGACTTCGAGGGATTCATGAATACATCCACGTACGCCAAATTGGCCAAGTGCTCGAATGATACGGCGCTGCGGGATATTTCAGGCCTGAAAGCCTGTGGAGTGTTTATCCAGAACCCGGGAAGAGGACGAAGCACTAGTTATCGATTACCGGACACTATCGAATAACCTTAAGTAGCAACCTCTATCCCAGACTGGAATTTCACTCTAAATCATGATATCCCGTAAGGTGGGCGACCAGTAATCATCACTGATCCGTATCATTCCACCAACGTGTACGGTCATGACGGTGCAATCGACGCATTCGGGAAAAGACCGTGTCCTCGACCTGGATTTGGTCCCAGACAGTTTTTAGAATATCCCCCACTGGTTCAACCGCAAAGAATGGTTCAAGCCGCCAGTACATGTTTCTAAGCGTATCGTCGGTACCGACGGTGAAACAAGACATTCCGGAGAAGAGAGGCACTACCCCGTTCCCGAGACGGGTAATACGAACGGGGTCTGGTGCGGATGCCGAAGTATTGCACACATATCGTTCGCTCTCCTGCATCTTGACGGTGTTGGCAAGAAGGGGCGCCATCATCGCCACAGCGCGAACGCAGGAATTCGGATCGTACTCAGCGAAGGTATCGGCCGCCGAAATCAGCCAGCGGACGTTGAGTTTTCCGCAGAGAAAAACGTGTTCAGCATCCCAAAGAAATCGAAACTGCGCATAGGTTTCGGAAATGCGGAACCCCCGCCTGATCAGAACGATCAATTTCGCGTGATGCCAGAGTAGCTCAGGTTGTCCCGAGAATTCGCGCCGGAGATTGTCGAGCTGGAGATCAAGCGATTTCACCGATCCCCATGTCAGTGTCGGTGTGCCTGCATCAACGATATCCGTTTTCATGGCTTTGAGTTGGCGTGCAGTGCGCTTTACAGCATGCTTCTGGGCTCCCCTGCACCTGCGTGCCCGGTGCAGAGAGAGAAAACGCTCCAACCGCGACTTCCGCCGGGGTGGTGCCATCCGGTTTTGCCGTTTCATAAATGCCGGAATGCGTCGGTGCTAGTGTCACTTATAAACGCATCCTGATCATTCCGAATCCGCACTGCCACGAACTTGATGTATTTGTAGAAACTGGCGTTGGCGGCGTTGACCGAACAGAGCAGGCCCCGCCATCCGTCCAGCATCCCGCCCTTGATAATGTAGGACCGAAAGAATCGCCATAGCGCACGGACAACTGCTCCGAATGCCCTATATTTTTTGCGGTGGGGTTCCAGGTATTTCGGATTGTTCTGCATATATGTCGAGTATGCATTGATCTTGTGCAGGCACTGCTCTACGGAACGCACCGGCTCATGCCGCAACACACCAGGCAGAAACGGCACACTTTCCGGAGCGATCAATTTTTCGTGTACATGCTGATCGTTATATGCGGTGTGCTGTCGGTTATAAAGTCGCGGCAACTTATCCGGACGCATTTCGCCATGGCGTATCTCGCGTCCCAAGACAATGTTTTTACGCACGACAGCGAATATGGCCTGCATATCCGCAGGCCGAAAGTTTTCCAAGGCTGCCCGCATTTCAGCGTCCGGCCACTCGTCAGCGTCGACCGCGAATATCCAATCGTTCTTTGCTTCCGTTGCGGCTGTATTGCGAGTTGAGCCGAATCCCGTAAATTCCCCTACCACAATTCGCACGTTCGCAAAAGGTGCGCAAATCTGCTCCAAAGCCGCCGTCGGGCCGTTGTCGAAGATGAGTATTTCGTCCAGTCGGCGCAGACTGTCCAAAGTTCGCGGCAACGTGTCGGTATCGTATCGAAAAGGGATAACCGCCGAAATAGGACATGCTCCCGTCATCCTTGCACATCCTCATTTTCTAATTCTCCAGTTGCCGTCTTCGGCTTGTTTGCGACAGGGTTCGGCCATGCGCACATCAGCACCAGCGCCGCAAGCGACGCTCGTCCTTTCTTCATGTAG
>RKRZ01000046.1 GCA_007571105.1 Gammaproteobacteria bacterium | reverse complement strand
CTCTACTCGAGACATTGGCGTTGATTGCGTATCGCCAGCCGATCACCCGTGGCGAAATCGAGAAGGTTCGCGGCGTGGCGTCGAGCACGCAGATCATGCAAACCCTGACCGAGCGGAACTGGGTACGTGTGGTGGGTTACAAGCAGAGCCCGGGACGTCCCGCCTTGTATGCGACCACTCGGGATTTTCTGGACTATTTTGGTCTCAAGACTCTCAAGGAATTGCCGGAACTGCCGGATATGCCGGAGCAGACCGATCCGCAATTATCCATCTTGGAGCCTTCCGCCGAACCGCCAGCCTTCCCGCCTGCCGAATTGCCGCCGGACGATGTCGTCTGAGCGAGAACAAGCAGCGGTTCGCATACAAAAACTGCTCGCCAGTACAGGTCTCGCTTCCCGCCGGCAGGCCGAAGCCTGGATTGTGGCCGGACGCATCCGGCTCAATGGAAGTCCGGCGCGTCTTGGCGATCGCGCCGCGCCTGAAGATGTGCTCACCCTGGATGGCCGCAGGCTGACTTTGGAGTTTGCAACGGGCCGCGAAGTTGTGGCCTACCACAAGCCGTGCGGGCAGGTAGTCAGTCGCTCCGACGAGCAGGGGAGGCCGGCCGTCTTCTCCGCCTTGCCGCCGCCGGCGCAGGGTCGCTGGATCAGCGTCGGTCGTCTGGATTTGCAAACTTCCGGTCTTTTGCTGTTGACTACGGATGGTGCGTTGGCGCATCGATTAATGCATCCGGGAAGTCAGATATTGCGTCGCTATCAGGTGCGTGTGCGCGGTGCGGCCAGTCGGGAGCAGCGGGACCGTTTATGCCGCGGGGTTCGACTCGATGATGGCATGGCGCGATTTGAATTTGTGCGCGCAGGTCGGGGCCGCGGGGTGAATCGTTGGTACGAAGTGGCGTTGCGTGAAGGGCGTAATCGCGAAGTGCGTCGCCTGTGGCAGGCGGTTGGTCTTGAGGTCAGCCGCTTGATCCGGATCGGCTATGGCCCGGTGGAGTTGGACCGCGCCCATCGGGCGGGCGAATTGCGCTGGTTATCGTCGCGAGAAATCCGCACTTTAGAACGCGCCTGTACTGCAACCGAATCCGGCTGAATCGCCAGAGTCCTACATTCCTGCGACTCGTTTGTGGCAGGGGCGGGGTCCGGAGTCAGTCTGATCGGGGTTTTGAATGATCTGGTGCAATTGCGCTGCGGCCTCTTCAAACCCCTCATTCATCACGCAGTGGTCGAAATCTTTGCAATGTCGAATGTCTTCGCGCGCTTGGTCCAGACGTTTCCGGATTACGCTTTCGCTGTCGGTGCCGCGTTCACGCAAGCGTCGTTCCAGTTCGTCCAAGGAGGGCGGCAGAATAAAAATACTGATGGCTTCAGGGATGTGGCTGCGCACGGTGCGTGCGCCTTGCCAGTCGATCTCTAGGAGTACGCTTCGCCCTGCCTGGTTGTGTCGCGCGATTTCCGCGCGGGACGTGCCGTAGCGATGCCCAAATACCATGGCATGTTCCACAAATGCGTCGCCTTCGATCATGGCATCGAACTCCTCCCGAGACACAAAGTAGTAATCCACTCCTTCCTCATCTCCCGGGCGCATCGCACGCGTGGTGTGTGAGACGCTGACCGCCAGACGTGCCTCGCGCCGAAGCAATTCGCGTACCAGTGAAGTCTTTCCAGCCCCGGAGGGCGCCGTGATGATGAACAGGTGCTCTTCACTCATTGCGTTTCGGTTCCTCCGCCTCAACGGCGTCGAGTTCCTGCTCCATTTCCTGTTCGCTCATGGGGCGAAAGCGCTCTTCATTTGCGCGGGTTTTATCTTCATCCTTTGATGGGGTGCGTGTCATCAGGCTGGAAAACAGGATTCCGGCTTCATACAGCAGCCAAACCGGAACCGCCAGCAGCGTTTGGGAAATCACATCCGGTGGAGTGAGCAGCATGCCGATCACAAATGCGCCGACAATCACATACGGGCGGATTTCGCGCAAGCGTTTGGGTGTGGTCGCCCCCATCATGACCATGGCGACGGTCACGATAGGCACCTCAAAGGCGACGCCGAAGGCGAGAAACAGTTTGACCACGAAATCCAGAAAGCGATTGATGTCGGTCATTACCGCAACGCCTTCTGGCGCCGTGCTGACGAAGAATCCGAACACCAGCGGAAACACCACGGCGTAAGCAAACACCATGCCCAGATAAAACAATGCGACGCTCGAGAACAGGATGGGCGTTGCCAAGCGCTTTTCATGCGCGTAGAGCCCGGGCGCTGCAAAGGCCCAGAGTTGATACAGCGTGTAGGGAATGGTGATCGTCAGTGCGGCCAGCAAGGTCAGCTTGAAGGGCGCAAGAAATGGTGAGGCGACATCAATCGCCACCATGGAATGGCCTTCGGGGAGGCTTTCGAGCAGAGGAGTTGCCAGCCAGGCGTACAGATCGTTTGCAAACGGCAACAGGCAGCCAAGTGCGATGGCGATGACCAGCAGCGCGCGCAACAGCCGATCGCGCAACTCGACCAGATGACTGATGAGCGAGCCCTGCGCTTCAGTCTCAGGAGTCTCGGGGGTCTCGGGAGGATCCGCCTTCATCTTCGGAGTCGGCAGCGTCCGGATTCGGACGCGCTTCGAGTTGCCGCTCAATGGCTTCGGTCAAGGTGTCTTTCGGCGACGTGGCATCCTGCACGATGTCCTGCAGTTCCTGAATCTGATTCTGTTGCTGGCGCAGCACGTCGCGCAATTCTTCGGTTTGCACTTCCTGCTGGATGTTCTGCCGAAACTGATTCACTAGGGCGCGCATGCGCCCCACCCATTCGCCGACCTGTGCGGCCAGGCGCGGCAGGCGTTTGGGGCCGACCACGACCAGCGCGACCAGCATGATCAGAATGAGTTCCCAGAAGCCGAAATCGAACATGGCCGAAGGCCGGGGGGCTGCGGGATCAGCGGTCGGCTGAGTTTTCCGGGGGCTTGGCGGAGTCGGGAGTGTCAGTCTCCGGGGATTCGGAGGCGGATTCGGAACTCTCCGTGTGCTCCGATTGCTGCATGGACTGCTTGAAGTTTTTGATCGCGCTGCCCAGGTCGCCGCCCAGACTGCGCAGACGCTTGGTGCCGAACAGCAGCAGCACGATGGCGAGGATGATCAGAAGTTGCCAGACACTAATGCCCATAAGCTACAGTTCCAAAGCGGTTGGCCGGAATTGGCATTGTACCGCAGCCTCAACTCCCGCGCCGAGCTTTTTCTTCCAGGCCTGAGGTGCCGAAGCGGCGTTCCAGCTCTGCCGCAATGTCGCCCATCTCCAGTCCTCGATGGGCCAGCAGCACCAGCGTGTGAAACCACAGATCAGCGATCTCATGGCGCAAATGCTGCGCATCCCCATCCGCCGCCTCAACGACTTCGGCAGCTTCTTCCAGAATCTTGGCATTAATCGCAGGCAAGCCCTCCCGATAGAGGCGGGCCACATAGGAAACGTCCGGATCCGCGCCTTTGCGTTGCTCGAGCACCTCCATGATGCGCTCCAGAATCCGATTTGTCGAGTCGCTCATGATTCTAATCGAACCTCGATGCCGCAGTCGCGCATGTGCTCTTTGGCCTCGCGAATGCTGTGTTCCTGAAAGTGAAAAATGCTTGCCGCGAGAACCGCGTCGGCGCCGCCTTCAGTGATGCCGTCGGCCAAATGTTGCAACGTGCCGACTCCGCCGGAGGCAATCACGGGAATGCCGACGGCTTCACTGATGGCCCGGGTCAATTCCAGGTCAAAGCCTTCACGGGTGCCGTCCCGGTCCATGCTGGTCAACAGGATCTCGCCGGCGCCATAGTCTTCCATTCGCTGTGCCCATTGAAGCGCATCCAATCCGGTGTTGCGCCGTCCACCGTGCGTGAAGATGTCCCAGCGGGGCGCTTCGTCCGGGTCGTTGACTTGCTTGGCGTCAATGGCGACGACAATGCACTGGTTGCCGACTTCTTCACTTGCCTCGTGCACAAATTCCGGCCGCGCCACAGCCGCGGTAT
>RKRZ01000120.1 GCA_007571105.1 Gammaproteobacteria bacterium | reverse complement strand
ATGCCCTTGATAACTGGTCCATTACTGACGCAAATTAGAAACTGATTCGAATTTTTCAGAAACTCATCCAGTGAGCTTCTGAGGCTGTAGCATTCATGACGAGTGCTCATTGCCTGAGGGAGGTGAACCATCGAGATGGAGTTTTTGGAAGACATCATTGCGCACACCCGATTGGGAGAACCGAGAGATTTCGCGTCGCACATTCAGTTGTATCCGGTGTTTGTGGAAAGCCTGCCGGGGGCTGCCTATCACTTGCCGGAGCAGGCTGATGGGAACTTTCGGCTTTTACTGAACGGGGGACATGCGCCGCGCAGCCATCACTATCCATGCGGCAATTCGGCCGATCGTCCGGTCGCACTTCTGGCGTATTCGCGTCAACTTATCCGGTCCTCTTGCGGCAAAAGCCTGTGCGCCGACAAGGCCCCGATGAGTTTTCTGGTTCCCGAGCAATCCTCTAGACGGTTCTGGTTGTTGCGCAAGTGGGTGTCGGAGTATGAGACGCTGGGGTCTCAGCTGGGTGTCGGGAGAGGCATGGAGCCCGAGAAGGGACAAGTTGGATTTTTGCTTCGACACAAGTTCGGCACGATGAGTCTGAAGTGCGATTCCGACAATTGCATGAGTGCGGAGGAATTTCTGCGCGAAGCGAGGCAGGTCAAGTACGTCCAGGTATCCAATCCCGGGGCAGGGTGCCATTACCGGATTGCAGACCCCTCGTTGATTGGCCATGTATTGGCTTTGGACGGCCACATGGTGCACTTGAGCATGTTTTCATTTCCGATCTTCTCCGAATTCGGAAGTGAGCGCACGCAGGCAATTCGGAGTCTTTCCCGATTGTCCGCCGCTCAACCGCATCAGGCGGGTGCGCCGCAATATTTGGGGCTCCCACCTTTTTGAGGACTTTGACCTCAGTTGGCTAGGGTGCCTTTGCCCGCTGCCCCACAATTTTTGCCAGCGCCGCAGAATCCAACTCACCGTCTCCCTGGTTGACCAATTCTTCCATCAGGTCAAGCACGGCCTCTGAGCCGGGCAATTTCAGACCCATTATCCGGGCCTCCTGTGCGACGATGTGCAGATCCTTATAGTGCAGTTCCGCCTTGAATCCGGGTTGGTAGTCATCGTTCAGCATGCGCTCGCCGTGAACTTCCAGAATTCGGCTGTATGCGAATCCACCAAGCAAAGCTTCGCGAACCCGTTCGCGGCTGACGCCGCTCGCTTGCGCCAGTAGATACGCTTCAGCAACAGCGGCCATGGTTTGCGCCACCAGCAACTGGTTGCAGGCCTTGGCGACCTGTCCTGCGCCGCTCTCACCAATGTGCCGGACCTGGCCGCCGAGCACATCGAAAATCGGGCGCATCTCCCGAAAAACTTCTTCAGGCCCGCCCACCATGATCGACAGGGTGCCCTCGATGGCACCGACTTCGCCGCCGGAGACGGGGGCATCCAGCATGGCAATTCTCCGAGCCTGCAATTGCTCTGAGACGTATCGGGTTCGCGTGGGAGAGACTGTGCTCATGTCGATGATGGTGTGCCCCGAAGGTGCGCCGTCCATCAGACCGCCATCGGCAGTAATGACTTCCAGCATGTCCGGCGTGTCCGCCACCATCACGATACTGACATCGGTGCCCGCGCTGATTTCGCTCAGGCTGGTCGCGGTTTGTGCGCCGGCCTCGATCAGGGGTTCGAGTTGTTCGCGGCGACGTGCGTAGGCCGTGACCGGATAGCCCGCGCGCAACAGGTTGTGCACCATCGGGCGACCCATGATGCCGGTACCAACCCAGCCGATGGAAGTTTTGCTCATGAAATCGGGGTGAAAATGTTTTCGGCGGTAGCGAGGAGCATGCCACCGACGCCATTATATTCCCGCCTGTCCCGCAATCCGCTATTATGCGGGCCTGTCAATTGAAGCGGTATGCGCTATGTCCGAATGGAAGGCGGAAAAGGGCGTCTTGTATGTGGTGGCCACGCCGATTGGCAACCTGGACGATCTGAGCGTGCGCGCCCGGGATATTTTGTGCACGGTGGACTGGATTGCCTCGGAAGATACCCGGCAGACCCGCAAATTGACGTCGCATCTTGGCTCTCGCGCACGGTTGCATAGCGTCCATCGCGGCAATGAAGTCCGCCTGACTGACACACTGATTCAATCCTTGCGCGCCGGGGATGCGGGCGCTCTGGTTTCGGATGCCGGCACGCCGCTGGTGAGTGATCCGGGTCGCTGGCTGGTGAGTGCCGCGCTGGAGGCGGAGTTGGTGGTCATGCCGTTGCCCGGGCCGTGTGCTGCTGTTGCGGCTTTGTCGGCGGCCGGATTTGAAGCTACGCAGTTTGTGTTCGAAGGCTTTTTGCCGGCCCGTGCGCCAGCAAGACGCCGACGCTTGGATGCATTGGTCAGGGAGGAGCGGACTTGGGTGGTATATGAGGCCCCGCACCGGATTCGTGCCCTGGTCGGTGATTTACGTGAAGTGCTGGAGGCGGATCGGGAGGTGGTGTGGGCCCGTGAGTTGAGCAAGCGCCATGAGCAGGTCGTGCGCGTGCGCGCTGGCCAGTTGCGCTCGGAAGAATTTCCGCAGCGCGGGGAGTATGTGGTGGTGGTGAGCGGGGCGCCGCAGGCATCGGAGGCCTCAGAGGAAGTACTGGATGATTTTTTGATGCCTTTGCTTGAGACCAAGCTCGGCATTCGGGTCATTGCATCCTTGGCGCGTGATTGCCTGGGGGTGGCGCGCAAGCGGGCCTACGACCGCGCTGTGGTGTTGCAGGATCAGTCGGCGCAGAGCGATTAGCGGTATGATGCGCATGGAAGCGGGCCGGACAGTCGCTGCCTGAGGGCGGAGGAAAGTCCGGGCTCCACAGGACAGGATGCCAGATAACTTCTGGGGGGCGCGAGCCCACGGAAAGTGCCACAGAAAAGATACCGCCGGATTTCGGTTCGGTAAGGGTGAAAAGGTGCGGTAAGAGCGCACCGCGCTCTTGGCAACAGGAGTGGCAGGGCAAACCCCATCCGGAGCAAGACCGCGTAGGGAAGCAATCATGGGTCCTGCATGGCTTCCGGGTAGGTCGCTAGAGCGTGTCGGCGACGGCGCGCCCAGATGAATGGCTGTCCCCGACAGAACCCGGCTTACAGGCCCGCTCCCCTTGATTTCAAAATGTGCTAAGGACTCTGGACTCCCTGATATTTCTGCAGAGAAAATGGAAGGTTTTTTCGGTAAAATCCAAACTGTTCTCATTGAATAGGAGGATAAATTGCAAAGAAAATAACACACTAAGCAAATATTCGCAGATTTATTCTAGATGCTTGATTTGTAACAAAAATGGAATATAATGGTTTTCTGTGGGAATTTATGGGATAGCTAATTGACGCATCGCTATCTGGGCTCGCACCTGATCACGCTGGATGACCGGGGGCGCATCGCCATTCCGGTTCAATTTCGCCAGACCTTGCAGGAGCAATGCGAGGGCCGTCTGGTGGTGACGGCGGATCCCGAGGAAACCCTCGCGATTTACCCCTGGCCGATTTGGGAGCAACTCGAGGAACAATTGCTGAATCTGCCGGGGATCAATCCGGTCGGGCGCGCCATTGTCGAGCGGACTTTGGGCGATGCCGATCAACGGGATCTTGATAAGCAGTCCCGCCTGTTGCTAAACCCCTCCTTGCGCGAGTACGCGCAACTGGAGCGCGAGGTCAAACTCAAGGGAGTGGGTTCCCGAATGATCCTGCGCACGCCGCAGCAGGATCGCAAGTTGAGCAAGCGTTCCGACAAGATGCTTCGGGATCCGGCCAACTATCAATTCCTGAGCGATCACGGCTTGTGATGGGGGAGGGTCGGTCGCATGAGCCTGTTCTGTTGCGCGAGACCCTGGAGCAACTGGCCATCCGCACCGACGGCTTCTATATCGACGCTACTTACGGGCGCGGCGGACACGCGCGCGGCATCCTTGAACGTCTTGGCCCCGAAGGGCAGCTGTGGTTATTGGATCGCGACCCGCAAGCATGCGCGCATGCGCGCGAACACTTCGGCGGCGATGCACGCGTACAC